>CABUUE010000016.1 GCA_902494685.1 uncultured Collinsella sp. | reverse complement strand
GGCTCGAACGGCCTTGCGCGCCATGCGCTCGTCGTTCATAAACTCCCAAAAGCTGATGGCGATGATGCCGCCCGGGCGCGTCTGCCGCACCAGGGCGTCGAGCACGCGTACGCGGTACTCGCACGACGGCACGTGGTGCATAAAGCCAAAGCAGACCGAGATGTCGGCGAGCGGGGCGTCGAAAAGCACGTCGGGCGTCTCGGCGGGGTTGAGTTTCATGAGGGCATCGAGCACGTCGAGTTCTTGGAAGTGCAAGTTAGGAATGCGCAGGGCGTGGCCGCGTGCATCGATGGCCAGGTCCTGGCACGAGTCGACGCCATAGAACTCGAAGGGGCAGCTGGCGTCTGCCGAGGGGCTCGTGCCGTCCATGCCTTTGGCAGCCAGCGTGCCGCCGGCGGCAAAGTTCTCGAATCGCATATTGCCGCAGGCGAGATCGAAGACGCGGACGGGATGCTCGATCGTGGCGACGTCGAGCTGTTCGAGCGCGATGTCCATGGTGCGCACCCAGCCGGGCCACGGGGCCTGGCGCGTATCGGAAAAGGAGGCGGAGTGCTCGCGATAGAACGTGTTGTTGAGCTGGATGAGCGATGAGGCGAAATCGCGGTTCACGGCGCGGAACTCCCTCCGTTGGCGGTGCGGAATAAACAGTACGACCATACTACCGTTAACGCCGCAACGGGGACAACCGAGCTGCGGGTCATTGCTTTGTTTGGACACATTTCCGCAGCTCATATGCACCCGCAACCGCCGGTTGTCAAAAATCTCACTAAAATAGGTGGCATGTTTTTGGCGGTGGCGGATACATTTTTAACTGTGCAAGGCGCCTAAGAACAAAAACGGTCCGGCGGCACGGCTGGCAAAAGCATAGGAGGAACCATGAATGTAGAAACTGCGCAGCGGCTCGCCGACCTTCGCCGCAGCAAAGGCTTTAGCCAAGAAGGGCTGGCACGAAAGCTGGGGCTGTCGCGCCAAGCGGTCAGTAAATGGGAGCGTGCAGAGAGCTCGCCCGATACCGAGAACCTGATCTCGCTCGCCAAACTCTATGGCGTGAGCCTTGACGAGCTGCTCAATCCGAGCGATGAGATCGAGGACGATATCGAGTTTGAGAACGAGGACCGCGCCCGCCAGCGCGAGGCCGAGGCGGCAGAGCGTGCCCGTACCCATGAGGCGGCGGCACGCGCTACCGAGGCGGCAACGCAGGCGAGTGATGCTGCGGCCAAGGCGGCGCAAGCGGCAAGCTGGAGTGCACAGGCCGCCAATGCCGCTACGGCGCAGGCGACGAGTGGCACCGCGGTTGGCTCGACTCCGGTGAAGGGCCCGTTCCAGTCGTTCCCGTATTGGGCCGTGTGTTGGCTACTGTTCTTTTTGCTGATGTTCCTGTTTGGTGCCGGTCCCTTTGCCGCGCTGATCTTCTTCACGATTCCCATCTATCACTGGGTGGCGCGTGCGCTCGATGGTGATTGGGCACGCGGGGATATTCAGGTTGGTCCGGCACCGGTGGCGGTCAAGGCGCAGGGGAAGGATACTTCTGCGGAACCTGATGCTGACGTGGCCACCGCGGCCACCGCTGAGCCGATTTCCAAAGAGGGTGATGAATGATGAAGCTTTCGCATGAATCTAAGGTGCGCTTGGGCGTTGGCGTCGGAGCGTTTGTGCTCATCATTGGACTTGTCTTTGGCATTTCGCGGACATTGATTCATTTTGATGGCCCGTGGGATCTCGACGATGTTGTATCCGGCTTGTCCGATATGGACGATGTGGTTGACGACGACGATTTTATGAACGATGGCGGTAAATATTCCGCTCAGCCTCAGCAGCTTTCGAGTGCGACCTTTGATGCCGATCAATTTCGCTACCTCGATTTCGATATCGCCGCGGCTACGGTGGACGTCAAGGTTGTTGATGGCAGCAAGGCTCGCGTTATCGAGCGGGGACGCGTTGCCAAGGGCGTGGATGCCTCCAAGGCCGCGACGCAAAACATCGCATCCGTCGAGGACTCAACGCTCAAGGTTTCCCGATCTGGAAGTGATGGCGGTAGGGCAATTGACCGCTCGGTTACGGTTGAGCTGCCACGCCATGTTGCCGAACATCTGAAGGGGATCAACGCACACGTGGGCTCGGGTGATCTGCAGATTGCCGGTGTCATCTGTGATGGTTTTGACCTTTTCCTGGGTGCGGGAGATGTAGAGTTTACGGGCACCGTGACCGATACCCTGAATGCCGAGGTCGGTTCGGGCGATGTGACGTTCGAGCTCTACCAGGCCCCCGCGAGGTCGATGGACGTAAGCGTGGACTCGGGCGATGTGGAGATAACGGTTCCGAACTCGACGGGCTTTAAGGCGAGCCTCACCGTGGGCAGTGGCGACTTTGAGAGCGATTTCCTTCCGCTTGGCTACGATGGCGAGACCATATTGAATCTTGAATTCGACAACGGTGATAAGTCTGCCACGTATCGTTTTGAGGTTGGTTCGGGTGACATGTCGTTTGATCCGGAGTGACGGGTGGTTATCGAAGACTTATAAACCATAGACGCGCTGTTTGATAAAGGCGCCGAAGCCGAGGTCGGCTCCGGCGCCTTTGCCTTTACAATGGGGTCATGGAACAGATTATCTTGAACATACTCGATGCTCTGCGTCGCGGTGAGACCGTGGACGACAAGGCGCTCGTCAAACTGATACATGCCGAGGCGCGCCGCGAGGGTGCCGATAAGCGCGATTTGGCCAAGCGTCGCCTGCTGCCGTTTTACCAGCGGGTGAAGCGCGAGGAACCGGCTCGGTGGGCTGGGTGGAATGTCGATGCCGAGCTAGAGCGTCAACTGCTGCAGGTGCTACGCATGAAGCCGCGCCGTACGGCTTCGGGCGTGGCGACCATTACCGTCATCACCAAGCCGTGGCCGTGCTCGGGCGATTGTCTGTTTTGTCCCAACGATCTGCGCATGCCCAAAAGCTATCTGCACGCCGAGCCGGCGTGCGCCCGTGCGGAACAAAACTGCTTTGACCCGTATCTGCAGGTGAGCGCTCGTCTGACCGCGCTTTCGCAGATGGGGCATGCGACCGACAAGATTGAGCTTATCGTTCTTGGCGGTACCTGGAGCGACTATCCGCAAGGGTATCAGGCATGGTTTATGTCGGAGCTCTTCCGTGCGCTCAATGATGATGCGGTGGCGGGCGTGGCGGCCAACCCCATGTTGGCGCGTCCGGGCATCAGTCGTGCCGAGGCGGGGCGTCTGCTCGATGACGCTCCCGCCGATGCCCTGCCGCCGGTGGTAGTAGAGCGCCGTGAGCGCTATCGGGCCGCCGGCATTGCGACAGACGAGGCTGAGCTTGCCGCCGGCGTTGCCGACGAGCAGGAGCGTGTGGATGCTACCGTGGGCGGCTATAACCGCGCGGTGCGTCGTCTGTACGGCCCTGGTACGCCGTGGGGCGAGGTTGCCGAGTGGCAAACGGCAACGATGGAAGAGCTCGAGCGCCAGCAGCGCATCAACGAGACGGCGAAGCATCGCGTGGTGGGACTCGTTATCGAGACGCGCCCCGATGCCGTAACGCCGCAGGCGCTCACGCTTATCCGCCGCCTGGGCTGCACCAAGATTCAGATGGGTATCCAGAGCCTCGACCAGCACCTGCTCGATATCAACGAGCGTCGTATTTCGGTGGCGCAGATTGAGCGGGCGTTTTCGCTTGCGCGCCTGTTTGGCTTTAAGATCCACGCGCATTTTATGCTCAACTTGCTGGGCGCCACGCCCGAGGGGGACAAGCGCGACTACGAACGCTTTATGACCGAAGGGGCCTTTATGCCCGACGAGGTCAAGGTCTATCCGTGTGCGCTCATCGAGGGCTCGCGTCTGGTGGGCTGCTATGAGCGTGGCGAGTGGTGCCCCTATACCGAGGACGAGCTGCTCGATGTGCTGGCTGACGACATCGTGGTGACGCCGGCGTTCTGCCGCATCAGCCGCATGATTCGCGACTTTAGCTCCGACGACATTATGGTGGGCAACAAGAAGCCCAACCTGCGTCAACTCGTCGAGAACCGCCTGGCTGCTCGGGGTGACGGTGCGACGGTGCGTGAGATTCGCTATCGCGAGATTAGCACGGCGGGTGCCGACTTGGATGAGCTGACCCTTGACGAGGAAGTGGCGTACGAGACGCCGGTGACGCACGAGCGCTTTTTGCAGTGGGTGACACCGCAGGGCAAGATTGCGGGCTTTTTGCGGCTGTCGCTTCCCGATCGCGCTTTTGTTGCCGCACATGCGGACGAGTTGCCGACGACGCCGGACGAGGCGATGATTCGCGAGGTGCACGTGTATGGCATGGCGGCACGCGTGGGCGACCAGGGACAGGCGGCGCAGCATCACGGGTTGGGGCGTTTGCTCGTAGAGCGTGCGTGCGAGATTGCTCGGGACGCGGGCTATGCGCGCATCAACGTGATCAGCGCGATCGGTACGCGCGAGTACTATCGCCATCTTGGATTTTACGACCATGGCCTTTATCTGCAAAAGGAGCTCTAAATGAACAAGCCGAGTGTTTCTGCTGGCGTCGTTGCCGGCGTTGCCCTGGGAGCTGCGGCGCTTGGTGCGGCCGCCGTCGCTGTTCGTGCTGCCTGTCTGCAGGTTGCGCGAACCCGCAATGGGTTAGCGCGCGTGAAACGCATGCACGATGAGGGCGGCGATGAGATTCGCGTGCTCGTTCAGGGCGGCGTCTACCAAAGCGCAAGCTACGTTGGCGAGCGTTGGGCGGAGCCCGTCTTTGCGTACTATCGTGCGTTTGACGACGTGTTTGAGGCCGAGGGCGCAATGCGTGACGCTTATGGTCACGGTATCAACCGCATGCTTATGCTGGGCGGCGGCGGGTTTGCCTATCCTAAGTTCGCTCTGATGTCGCACGAGGGCTTGCGCATGGACGTCATCGAGTATGACGGAGAGATTACGCGCCTGGCGCGCCGCTGGTTCTACCTGGACGAGCTGGAGCGCACGGTGGGCGATCGCCTACGAGTGATTACCGCTGAGGCTCGCTCGTATCTGGGTGTGACGAGCGTGGGCCATCGTCGCTACGATGTGGTCGTGAGTGATTGCTTTGGCGGTGCCGAGCCCGTACGCGAGCTGGCGACGGTTGAGGCGTTGCGTTTGGTGCGGGGCAGCCTGAACCCCGGGGGTATCTACGTGGCTAATATCGTGAGCGCAAGCGAGGGGAGCGATGTGACGTTCCTGCGCGATTGCGCCGCCACGGCACTCGAGGTATTCGCCCACGCCTGGGTGGTCCCATGTGGCGATACAGAGTTCGGCGGCGAGGAAAACTACCTGCTCATCGCCAGCGACGGCAACTATGTCTTTGCCGAAGCTGTGCCCTTCGACACCGACTTCCTCGGCACCGTCCTTCACGACAAGTAAGTTTCCCCGTCCCAAAAAGACGGGTCTTAGGCGTGGTCGCGCCAGCTGCGGACACGCTGCTTCATGCCCTCTATGTCGAGCACGCCTTCGGCGAAGCCCTTGCGTACGAGCTCTTCGGGAACAAACTCGTCGTAGCGATCAAAATAAGGCACCTCGCCGGGGTAGACGAGCTCGATGGGGTTGAAGTCCTTCTCGGCCTCGGCGGCGAGCACCTCAAAGAACGTTTCCTCGTCGGCCTTCATCTTGAACTGCATAAAGTATGGACGCGACGGATCGAGCCCGCGAAGGCCAAGCTCCGCGGCGCATTTAATCTTGAGCATACGCTCGAGCGCCAGAAAGGCGTAGCTGCCCAGCCAGGGGAAGAGCACCCAGGTGTCGCCGCCCAGGTTGATGAGCGGCTTGGTTCCCGCACCCGAAATCTCGGCGGTATGACGAGCCTGTGCAAGGCGTGCCCGTGCGTTACCCATAAGGTACGGATATACTGCGTGCTCGTTGAGCGCCTTGCGCATGCGCTCGAGTACGTGTGTATTGATGTCGCCGGGGCAGTCGCCAAAGTAGGCCGGCACCCGGCCCTTGACCTGCGTGGCAAAGACGGTGTGGCGCTTCCAGTCCACTTCCTCGACAATCCAGCAGTGTCCGGCGATGGCGATGCGCTCACCGGGCGGTGGCGGATTGACGATCGTGCCCAGCTCGGCCGATTCGCTGCGAACGGTGAACTCCTCGTTTTCCTGGAATACGGCGTAGAACTTAAAGTTGTTAATGATGCGCTCGCCCGCGAGGCCCACAATGAGCCCACCGCCCTCGGTGACCTGGATGTGGTCGATCTTGATGAGGTGGCGCAGCAGTACGCGATAGTCATCGGCCGAGACGCGGTGGAAATAGCTGAGCGTGAGCACGCGCTGGGCAAGCTCTGCCGGCGTGAGTTCGCCGGTGCTGGCGAGGGTCGACATGGTCTGGTGATAGAGCAGGCTGTAGGGGAGTCGATCGAGCTCGGGCGGCTCGACCCACTTTTCCTCGCGATAGAGTTGTACGAGCGCGATGCCCTGGAGGAGCTTCCAAGGTATCGTTTCAGGCATCATCGTGCGCGGCTCGGGCTCTTCCTCGCGCATGACAAACCACATCTCGGGCGGAAGATCGCGGCGTCCCGTGCGCCCCATGCGCTGCAAAAAGGAGCTGACGGTAAACGGTGCATCGATCTGGAACGCGCGCTCCAGGCGACCGATATCAATGCCGAGCTCCAGCGTGGAGGTGGTGACGGTTGTCTGTGCCTGTTCCTCGTCGCGCATGAGCTCTTCTGCCGTCTCGCGTAGCGATGCCGAGAGGTTGCCGTGATGGATAAGGAAGCGGTCGGGCTCGTGCCGGCTCTCGCAGTAGCTACGCAGCATGGAGCATACGGCCTCTGCCTCCTCGCGCGAGTTGGCAAAGACCAAGCACTTTCGGCCGCGCGTGTGCTCAAAGATATATCCCATACCGGGGTCGGCGTTGTCTGGTGCTGTATCGGTGGGGTTGAGTAATGCCTGTTCGGGTGCTTGGGGGATGTCGACTTCGCCCTCGGGGGCCGAGGAAGCTTGGCGGTCCTTGGGAGCGGCCTTGCCCTGTGCCCGCTCACGACGTTGACGGCGCTCCTCTTGTGTGAGCTGTCCGCTGTGACGCATGTCTTGGGCGCCGGCGGGCAGTGCCGCGGATGCCGCCGCATCGATGCGCTCGCACGCAAGCACTTCGGCCTCTTGAGGACCTGTACCCATGAATCCCCGCTGCTGCGCCTGGGGGCCCGAGTTGTAGAAGTGCTCCATGGAGATGCGCCACACGCGACGCGGTTCCTCAAAACGGGGGATAATGCAGTCGCGCCCCGTTCCCTGTGAGAGAAAAGCGCCCGTGCGCTCGGGGTCGCCGATGGTAGCCGAAAGGCCAATGCGGCGAGGCTGCACGCCGGCCATGCGCGAGAGTCGCTCGATAAGGCAGAGCGTTTGCCCGCCACGGTCGCCGCGCATGAGCGAGTGGACCTCATCGATGACCACGTAGCGCAGGTCGCAAAACATGCGCGGGATCGCCATGTGCTTATGGATTAAAAGCGCTTCGAGTGACTCGGGTGTAATCTGCAGGATGCCGCTCGGTTTTTTAATGAGCTTAGCCTTGTGCGACTGCGAGACATCGCCATGCCAGTGCCAGACAGGGATATCGGCCTCTTCGCAGAGGTCGTTGAGGCGGACGAACTGATCATTGATGAGCGCTTTGAGGGGGCCGATGTAGAGGGCGCCCACGCTCGCGGGCGGGTTCTCCCAAAACTCGGTCAGGATGGGAAAGAAGGCTGCCTCGGTTTTGCCGGAAGCTGTGGATGCCGTTAGGAGCACATTGTCTTGTGTGTTAAAGATGGCATCTGCCGCCGCAACCTGGATAGAGCGCAGACTCTCCCAATCGTGGGAGTAGATGAAGTCTTGGATAAACGGAGCATATCGGTCAAAGGCGTTCACGGGGCCTCCCCTCAAATACGAACCTCTCAATGCGGTTGGCAATGGTTTGCTGCATTGCTGTCTCAACGTTTGTGCAGATAAAAGCTGCCAAAATAGACCTGTCCCTTTTTGGCAGGTTAGATGGTGAATTCGGCGAAGTTGCGGTCGTCGTCTGCGGTGCCGGTGTCATCTGTTGCGGCTGCCGGCGCCAGCGCGTCGCCACCAACGCTTTGCAGCAGCTCGGCTACGTTGGCGTCAGGGTTCTGACACAGGATATCGAGTAGCTCGATAAAGTCGCGGATGACCTCGCGGGGCGTCAGGTGCGTGTCGGCCCCCACGCGGCCAAACTCAATCTTGAGGAAGTCCACCAAGTCGTTCTCGGTAAGCGTGGGCGTCCAGCCAAAGTAGCCGGCATGAATCTGCATGAGCTTTTCGATGAGCACCAGCAGCTCCTCGTAGGTGAGCGGCTGCAGTCGGATGATGGGCGCGAGCATGTCTTTGAGGTCATCGCGCGCAAAACGGCCCTGAGCGAGACGGCTCCGAAGGGCCTCGTAGGAAAAGACGCCGCGGCGGCGGTCCTCGATAGAGGTCGGCGTGCCGCCCATGATCATGCCCAGGTACTGTGCCTTGCCCTGCAGCGTGTCGTTGTACATCGTTAGGATTTTCTCGTAGTTATATTGGCGCGTGATCGCGTTGGGAATCTTGTACAGATTCACGAGCTCGTCAATGAGCACCAGCATGCCCTTGTAGCCGCTGCAGACCAAAAAACGTGCGATGAGCTTGACGTAGTCGTACCAATCGTCATCGCTGATGATGGTCGAGGAGTCCAGCTCGGCGCGCGCCTCGCTCTTGGTGCGGTACTCGCCGCGAATCCATTTGGTCACGCGGCTCATAGCTTCTTCGTCGCCCTCGAATACTGCCGCGCGGTAGCGGCGGAGCATGCGGGCGAAGTCGAAGCCGTGGACCATTTCCTCGATCGGGGCCAGTTGGGCATTAACGGCAGACTCGTCGGCGTCGGCACACGAGGCGACCCAGCGATCCAGGATAAGGTTGAGCGCGCCGCCCTCGGGGCGCGTCTTGGTCGATATGTTGCGGATGAGCTCGCGATAGGTGGCGAGGCCCTGGCCCTGGCCACCCTGTAGGCGGCGCTCAGGGGAAAGGTCGGCATCGGCGACCACAAAACCTTCGCCCATGGCATGCGTTCGGATGGTCTGGAGCAAAAAGCTCTTGCCGGCGCCGTAACGACCAACTAGGAAACGGAAGCTTGCGCCGCCATCGGCGATGAGGCTCAGGTCGGTGAGCAGAGCACGAATCTCGACCTCTCGCCCCACGGTGATATAGGGAAGGCCAATGCGCGGGACAACGCCGCCCTTGAGCGAGTTGAGAATGACGGCGGCGACGCGCTTGGGCACACGGGGTGCTGCGGATGCGGTATCACTCATGGTCTAAGTATCCTCTCACGTCTGCTTCGTAGTCCTCGATAATCTGCGGCCCTGCCGCGCTAAATTCAATTACGGTGTCGCCCACCAGGTCAAAGAGCGCCTCGTTGATGGTATCGACGAGCATGTCCTCACTCTTGCCCGACTGTGCCACCGCCGATGCCGTCTGCGCTGCGTTTTGCTCGAGGAGTGCTCGAAGATAGGCGTCTGCGGCGGGATCGAGTGCGGACGCGGTGTCTGCGGGCGTGGGCGTTGGTGCGAGGAGCGGGGCTACGACGCCAAACTGCTCGGTGGAGATGATCGGCTCGCTAGCCTCGTCCTGCTGCGTGGTCGTCGCGACTGGTTCGGCAATCGTGTCGGCCATGGGCTCGGCTTCCCGTCGTTCGGCAACTGCCACCTCGGTATCCGCAAGCGTGTCGTCCTCGCGCTCCTCGTCGATCAAAAGCGCCTCGCGCGTTTGTGCGGCGGCGCTCCGAATGTGCCCCAGCTGGCTCAGGTCGATATCGATCTTGACGGGCTGATGTGCAGCATCCCATGAAAGCCATGCCGTGATCTCGTCATCGATAATCTTAGCCAGATATTTGGGGACCTTCTCTTCCTTAAGGGGATGGCCGGGATCCAGTGCCAAGCGCAGACGCTGATCACAAGCGCGCATTATCTCACCGAGCTTGCTACTTTTTTGTCTGCTGCCGTGGATGCGCATACATTCCCAAAAGCCATTTTGGCAGCGGTAGATGTGAATGGGGTCCAGGCGATATTCGCAGTCCTCGTGGCGCTCGGGCGCAAAGAACACGGCCGAGGCAAACATGGTGTAGGGCATGGCCGTCTCCTCCCCAAACAAGCTCGCTACGATGCCGGTCTTTCGGTGCGTGTCATAGTAGCGCGCCATACGGACATACACGGCGCATGCCACGTGGCGCAGGTCGCGATGGTGGGAACGGTCGAGCCGTGAGTTATTCAGGTTGTACGTCGAGAGTGCGTCGATGGCAGCCATGAGCCGCTCCTCATGCGCCTCATCGGGCGGAAGGGGAAGCGTGGGCTCGGATGTCTTGCGACGTTTGGGGGGCAGGTCCGACGGCGCCGGCGCGGGCACGAGGTCTCGCGCTGCGCGGCGCAGCTCGATGAGGGCGTTGTCGAATGCGACGGTTTTAGAGTCTCGAAGCAGCTTGGGGTCGAGCTCATGGAACACGGCGTAGTCCTGCAGCCACACGCGTGCGAACCGGTCGATGCCGGGTTCAAAGGCGCGATAGGCATCCCAAAATCCCTTGATCTTGTCATAGCCGTCGCGCGGATTGTCGACGCCAATGCCGCAGATCAATTCGTAAAGATAAAGAAAAGCAAACGAGGTCGATGTCTCCTCGATATTGCCGCGGCGCACTTGGGCACGCCAGGTAAAGTAGCCGCGCAACTGTCGATCGCTCATGGCATTGTAGGTGGGAAAGTAGGACTTAAAGGTGCCGTTGTAGGGGCAATCGTCCTCGAAGTCGGCCATCAGCAGGCCTTGGCGGTAAAAGAGCTCCGCCTCCGATAGCCAACGTCCCGCGCCACCTTTGGGATCCTCTTGCCAGCGTGATATCTCGCGCATCTTGCGGTACTGGTCGGGGAGGAAGTTCTGCATCTGACGACCGGTCTTGAGAATCGGCTCGTCAGCATAGATTTCGTTTGAGAAGCGGGCGGACTGATGGGTCCGGGCCTCGGCCATAATGCGCTCGATGAGCATCTTGACGTCCTGGTCGGCCACCGCCCTCTCCTCTCCCTATATGGTGTCGGTGACCTCATATCATAGCACAGCATCAAACAGATGTTCGAGATACCGCTGCGTAGATAGATCTAGAACAGGAGGGCGTAGACGACCGCCACGACGACGGAGGGGAGCATGTTGGCCGTGCGGAAGGTCTGAGGCCGAATAAGGTTAACGCCAACACAGAAGATGAGCATGGAGCCCACAAGCGAAAGGCTGTCGAGGGCTGCGGTGGTCATGATGGGGGAGAGTGCACCGGCAAAAAGCGTGATCGTACCCTGGAATACGGCAACGGGCAGGGCCGAGAAGATGCAGCCGCGGCCAAGCGAGGCCGTCATGGTGCAGACGATGATGCAGTCCAGCGCGCCCTTCAGGGCAAGCGTGGACCAGTCGCCGAGCAGACCGTCCTGAATCGATCCCACGATGGCCATGGCGCCGATACACACGGTGAGCGATGCCGAGACAAAGGCGTTGGTGAACTCGTTGTCGCCTTCGCTGCCGGTTTTGCGCTTGAGCCATTCGCCGAGGTTCTCGATGGCGGCTTCCAGGTTGATGGCCTCGCCGATGAGTGAGCCGAGGGCAAATGAGACGATAAGCATGGTGGTGCCGGTGGTCGCCAACGCCTCTCCATCGATAACGAGCATCTTTTGCATGGTGCCGCCCAGGCCGATAAACAGAACGCACAACCCCGACGCCTTCATGAGCGTGTCTTGGATGCGGGGCGTAATGAACCGCCCACCCATGAGGCCAAGCAGACCGCCCGAGATCAAAAGCGCGACGTTGATGATCGTTCCTAAACCCGGCATGAACCCTCCTGTAATTGATGCCAACGCGGCAATCGTAGCAGAACGGGGAAGGGAGCGCTCAGTATCCGAGCCAAGTGGCGGTTAGCGGTCTAGGACAGGACGGGGCTAAAGTCGAAGCGCAGCGTCATGAGGTGCTGCGGGGATTCGATGGCTGCGGCAATGATGTCGGCATCTCGTGCACGATCGAACCCTTCAAGTTCCATTTGATAGGGGAAGTCTTCTTGGATACCGATGCGACGCGGAACCAAAAGCTTGGTTCCGTCGAATTCTTCGGTTCGCGTTCCGTCTGCTGCAACGGAATAAAGGTGTAACTTGGCGGTCGTTGTGGCATCAAGTGCCGAGATAGCTTGGATATCGTTCGATGCGCTCCTTGCTCCCACTGCTGTAAGTGCCGTAGGCGCGACGACTTCACCCGAAGGCAAAAAGACGAGCTCGACGGTATTGGGGAATGCGATGAGGATATTTTTGCGGCGGGGCGCATTGGCAGCGACTGGCTCAATGCTTGCGGCATCGACGGTTTCCGTGTGGTCGAGCGCGACCATCATGCAACAGTTGCCTTCGTCGACATCTGGGGGAGCGGCAAAGTCCAGGCCGTCTTTCGGTTGGGAATCGCCTAGTTCGGTGGCGGTGCCGCCTGGCTTCTCGAGAGGAGCCGCAGCGTTGTCTTCTGATGATACATCGTCTGCATCGTCAACATGTGCCGGTGCGTCTGCGACCTCGTCTTTGGGGGATTTGTCATTATCGTTCGATATAGGAGCGGCAATCCCGACGGACCCCACTCCGTGCCATGTCATTTGGAGCAGCGCCGGATCGGCGAGAATGCGCTGCACGCCCGGCTCCTGGGTATCGATATTGATGGGGGCGGGTTCTGATCCGCGCGTGAGGTTAAGCGAACCCTTCTGTCCATTGCTTTGAGCCTCTTGGTCGTCCGCGTCGCCAGCGTAGAACAGCAAAGGCGCATCTCCCGTTGCGATGGCTTCGGTGTCCGCCTTGGTCAGTCGCAGCGACGCCGTAAAGGAGATGATGGGCTGCGTGCCATCGACATTCGAGGGAACGCAGCCCAGGCATACACCTCCTCCTTCTTCTTCATAGGCCGCGCTGTCGAAGGCGACCTTCGCCCCGTTCGCCGAGTCATCGACCGAGTCAATATCGATGCGCAGCTCTAGGTCGCATGGGTCGCCATCGGCGTCGACTGCAGCCGATTTCCATGTGCAGATGGCATAACCTGTCTGGGGGCCGTTCTCCTTGTCCGGTCGCTTGATATCCACGACTATCGAGTCGACCGTATTGCGGTGAAGGCATCCCGAGGTTCGGACCGTGGCGCGTGCGAGCGAAAAACGTTGGCAGGCGACGATACCCGACGAATTCGCCACGAGGGTCAGAGCTTGCGGTAAGGAGTTTGCCGTGGCGGGCGTCGCCCAAGCGGCGAGAGGCATACCGCTCGCCAGTGCGCTGCAGAGCGCGGCAACGGGCAAAAGGTTTTTGGGTGCCATGGTTCTCCTATCTATTCCGCGTACTCCGGTCGCGCTTGGCTATTGGTTGCGTTTGATGTGCAGGCCAAGGCACGTCAGTCCTGCTCCCACCGTGGCGACGCCTACCGCAATGAGTTGCCGGGTGTCGCTCGTCTGAGCGAGCGGCTC
>CABUUE010000015.1 GCA_902494685.1 uncultured Collinsella sp. | reverse complement strand
GCACGTCAAAGATGGTCTCCGCAAAATCGAAGAGCTCGTGCGACAGGGGCAGCGTCTTTCCCACCATGGGGTTCTTGGAGCGGTTTGCCACGTCAATCAAGCCAGTCGAGGGAACGGCGGTGCAGAGCTCCGCAGCCTCGTCTTTCTCAAAGCGCAACTCGTAGTCCGTATAGGCCTCGCCCTCATCGAGCGGACACCTAAAGCCGGGATGACCGCCGATAAAGAACGGCATGTCCTCGGTCCCCTCGTTGGTCACCTCATAGGAGACGCGCACGGCGGTATCCTCGAGCGTATAGCGGGCGACAAGCTTAAACGGGTACGGATAATCGCTCAGCAGCGCGGCGTTATCCTCCGAAGCCAGGCACATCGCCAGCTCGTTCTCGCCTTGGCTCAGCAGCTTCCACTCCTGTTTGCGCGCAAACCCGTGGCGAGCGAGCTTTACATGATGCCCGGCAAACGTCATGGCGCTGTTGTCGCGCAAGCCTCCGCAAATCGGGAAGCAAATCGGTGCCTGGCCAGACCACACGGCGGGATCGCCCTGCCACAGATACTCGCGACCTCCGGCCTCAATCGAGGTAAACGAACCGCCAGCCGTGGACACCTTAATAGAAATCGAATCGTTGGAGAGAGCGTATTCCATTGCCCATCCTTTCGAACAACTGCTTTTTTGCTCGCAAGAACCCGTCTCGGCCCTGACCAAAGGACAAACCCGCACGTTCATCGACGCGTCCGGTATCCCAGCCATGTAACGGGGTACCATACAGACATTGATGCAATTACAGCTGAAAGGCCTTCTTATGCGAACCATCATCCTCTACGCCTCGCGCCATCACGGCAATACGAAAAAGCTCGTGGACGCCATCGTCGAGGCACACCCCGAGATCGATACTCTCGACGTCAAGGCGCTTGGCAAAAACGAGTATCCCAACCTGCACGAATATCATCTGATCGGTGTCGCCACGGGAATCTATTACTCCGAGATCGACAAGGACATGGCACGCGTGCTCACGAACGTGCTGCAGCCGCAGGACAAGGTGTTTGGCCTTATGACCTACGGTGGCAAAAACAAGTGGTACGGCAAGGATATCGATGGCATCTGCCGCATGAGGCAGGCCATCTTTATGGGTGTCTACGGCTGCCCCGGCTTTGATACGTGGGGGCCGTTCAAGCTCGCCGGCGGTGTCCAAAAGGGACACCCGACCGCCGAGGAAATTAAGGGCGCCGTCGACTTCTTCGACAAGATCGAAGACGAGTATGGCGACATCATCGTCGAAGAGTACGCCAAGCGTGAGAAGCGTCTAGCCTACGAAAAGGAGCATCCTGCGGGAGGTCTTGTGGCCGGCGTCAAGCGCACGGCAAAGAAGATCGCTAACAAGCTGTAACTGTGAAGGTGCTTTTGAGCGTTTAACCCATACGGCGGGTCCGAGCAGATTCGGGCCCGCCGTCTTTTTCTATCGTTACTCGGTAAAGGCGTTGCCGACGCTCTGGCCGCCAACATACGTCTCGACGAGGGTGAGCTCATGGTCGAACACGACAAAGTCGGCGTCGCGACCCGGCATGATGCTGCCGCACTTATCCTCGATGTGCGCGGAGCGTGCCGGCACCTCGGTTGCCATGCGAATGGCGATATCGGCGCTGGCGATGCCCCAGTCGACGATGTTCTTGACGCCCTGGGCAAGCGTGAGCACCGAGCCGGCAATGCTCTTGCCGTCAGCGAGCCAGCACAGGTTGTCCTTCATGATGACGTCCATGCCACCACTGGTGTAGCTGCCCTCGGGCATGCCGCCGCAACCCAGGCAGTCGGTGATGAGCACCGTGTGCTGCCAGCCCTTTGCCTGCAGCAGTGCCTTGATGGCGGCAGGGTTTACGTGCTTGCCGTCACAGATGATCTCGGCGTAGGTCTCGGGCGTGGACATGGCAGCGCCCACGACACCGGGCTCACGGTGATGCAGCCCGCGCTGACCGTTATAGGTATGCGTAAAGCAGCTGGCACCGGCGTTGATGGCGGCGATGCACTCATCGTAGGTGGCGTCGGAGTGACCGATGCTGGTCACCACACCCTTGGCGTTCAGAGCAGCCGCATAAGCAGCGGCACCGTCGCGCTCGGCCGCCATGGCGCTCTTAACGATGCGACCACCCGCAGCCTCCTGCCACTGATCGAAGACCTCCTCGGAGGGATCGATAAGATAAGCGGGGTTCTGCGCGCCCACGTGCTTCATGGTAAAGAAGGGGCCCTCCAGGTAGATGCCCTGAATGCGGGCACCGCAGAAGTCGGGGCCGCGGCCCTCGTCCGCCTTGGCGATAGCAGCGCAGGCGTCCTTGATCTGCTCGACGCCATCGGTGAACGTCGTGGGCAGCCAGCTGGTGGTACCGCGACGGGCGAGCTCGGTTGAGCTGATATCGATGCCCTCGGGATCGTTATCGGTAGTTGAGTGGTTGTAGAAGCCATGGATGTGAGTATCGACCATACCCGGTGCGATCCACGATCCCGTGTAGTCCTTAATCTCGCAAGAGGGCTCGTCGGCCTGCCAGGCGCCAAAAACGCCATCCTCGACCATAAGATAGCCGCCCAGTTGCGGGCCTGCCGGCAAGAAGAACTTGTCAGCCTTAATTGCGTACGTGCTCATATGCACTCCTCGCTTCTAAAGCAGTTGACTGTGGTAATGCTTATACCCAGCTCACGTAAAACAAAAAGCGCCCGCCCGCCGTTATGAGCGGACGGGCGCCCTTACAGGGGGACGCGATTAAGCGGTGAAGGGGTGAATCGTCACGCCCTTAACCACGCGGTTGACCGTGCCGGTGGGGCTCGGCGTATCGGGCGTGTTGCCCACGCGGACGGAGTTGAGCAGGCTGATAGCCTGGGCAAACATCACGAACGGCAGAGCAAGGTAACCCTCGGGAAGTGCCTCGTAGCCCTTAAAGGTGAAGGACTCACCCTCATAGACGGTGGCACCTTCCTGCTGAACGGCGATGGTGTGCTGAGCGATCTCGTCGCCACCGATCTCGTTGAGGATGTCGATGTCGTACTGACGGGTGTAGGCGTCGTTGTTGACGAACACGAAGACGAGCGTCTTATCGTCGACGAAGGACTTAGGTCCGTGACGATAGCCCATGGAGGTGTCGTAGGAAGTAGCGACCAGGCCGTGAGCGAGCTCGAGGATCTTGAGCTGGCTCTCCTGGGCAAGGCCACCGAAGGAGCCAGAACCCAAGTAGGTCACGCGGTTGAAGTCGCCAGCCAGATAATCGGCGATCTCGGGCTCACGGGAGATGACCTCCTCGCCCATCTTGGCGATGGTCTCGACCCACTCGGCCTTCTGCTCGTCAGAGGCAGTGTCGAAAATAAGGGTAGAGAGCAGGGTCATGCAGGAATAAGAACCGGTCATGGCGAAGCCCTTGTCGTTGGCGCGCGGAATGAGCAGCGTCAGCGCGTTGGGATCATCAGCAGACTCGACGGCGAGCTTGCCCTCGGGAGCGCAGGTGATGTTGAGGAACTTGACGTTGTGGACGAGCTCCTTGGCAACGGCAACGGCAGCAAGGCTCTCGGGGCTGTTGCCAGAGCGGGCAAAGGAAACCACGAGCGTGGGATCCTCAGCGCGCAGGAAGTCGCGCGGGGCGCTCACGATGTCGGTCGTGGCGATGGGCTTAAAGTCGTAGAGATCAGTGTTGCCAGCGTGACGCAGGTACGGGGCGCAGGTATCGCCAACGTAGTCGGACGTACCGGCACCGGTGAAGACAACGGACAAACGACCCTCGCCCATAGCGCGAGCCTCGGCCAGGAAGGCCTCGATGGCCTCCTTGTTCTCGCGATAGATGTTGAGCGTATCGCGCCAAAGCTCGGGCTGCTGAGCAATCTCGGCCGTGGTGATCTGGGCGCCGAGCTCGGTGAGCTCCTCGACACTCTTCTCGAACATTTCTAATACCTCTCTCTAGAAGTAATCCTCTGACGTGCAATTATACACTTCGGTTGGTTATCTGGTAGTAACCAGTTAAATGCAAAGAATCACCATATGGAAACGATGCGAGCACTAGTTGCTGCGCTGGTGGTAAACCTTGTATTTAAACTGATCGGCACGAGCAACCGAGAGTGTGTACTCCACTACCTCGTTTGACTCGTTATACGTAGTCCTGACCAAATCGAGCACAGGCGAGCCCTCGACAATTCCCAAAAGGTGGGCATCGGTGGGACGGGCTATGCTCGCATAGAACTCCTCTTCGGCCACGCGAATCTTTTGCTGAAAGTCCTGCTCAATCACATCGTAAAGCGGCTTACGCTCCAGCAGCGGTCGCTTTAGGGACAGAAATTGACGAACCGGTAGATAGCTGCGTTCGACCATCATGGGCATGTTGTCGGCAGAACGAAGGCGCTTGAGCTTAAAAATGCGATCACCAATGCGCAATCCCATATGCTCGGCCAGATTCTTATCGGCCTCCATCTCGCAAAACTCGAGAATCGTGGTCTCGGGCTCTCGACCCATCGCGCGCATCTGCTCGGTAAAGCTGTAGGACTGCATAAGATTGGTTGCTTTTGCCGAGCGGTCGGTCACAAAAGTACCGCGACCGTGCTGCCGAACCACCAGTCCTAAACGCTCCAGTTCCTGCAGAGCCAGGCGTACTGTAGTGCGCGAGAGACCATAGCGCTCCGAAAGTTCGCGCTCGGAAGGAATCATGTCACCGGCGCGATATTCATGGTCAATCTTTTCGGTCAGAATATCGACCAGCTGATCGTACAGCGGCTGCTTACGCGCTCCGATCGCCATCCTATCCTCCCTTTTGCTCGAATTCGGCTAACTACCTAGGGTGTTAAGCATTATCTGTCTGCAACACCCGACTCATCAAGAAAACAAAAGCCGCGCGCTCATTCGAGCACGCGGCTTTTAACATACACATGGCTTAAGGGGTCGGGGTGTGAGCCGCGTAGGGACACACCCCTCAAGCTAGAGCCTTACCAGATGCTCGGCCAGAGACCAAGCGGGCCAGCGCCCAGGATGCCGAGGACGAAGAGCAGCAGAATGCCCTTGGTCGGGGTCCAGCTGTGCTTAGCGAACATGTAGTAAAGCAGCAGCGTAAGCATAAGCGGGACGAGCTTCGGGACGATGGTGTTGAGGGTGTCGGCAACGGAGAAGTTGACCGGATCCTCAGTAACGGTGCCGTAAGTCACGGACTCCATGCCGTTGCCCAGATCGGTAACGCCGCACTCGACAGCGTTGCCGTCGGCATCGGAGGCGGTGAGGGCGTTGCCGTCCTCATCGGTCATGGCGATGGTACCGGCCTCAGCGGTCTCGGTATCGATGCCCTCCATACCGGTGAAGTTCTCGGCCTCCTTCTCGGAGACGATCACGGTAGTAGCGGAGAGACCACGGGTGGTGCCGTTGGGGATCTGGAGGTTGATCTGGGTGCCACCCATGGTGACGACCAGGCAACCGACGACGAAGACGCCCATGATGGAAGCGGCACGCGTGAAGGCCTGCATGTTGGCGGTCAGAGCGTCAATAGCGCTAGTGCCAAGCTTGTAGGACCAGTTCATGAGCCAGAAACGCAGAGCGAACTGGACGACGTTGAAGATCACCAGGAAGATGATCGGCGCAGCGGCGTTGCCGTTGATGGCCATGTTGGAGGTGATGCCGGCCGTGATAGGCACGAGCGTCAGCCAGAACAGAGCGTCACCGATACCACCGAGCGGGCCCATTGCGGCGACGCGGACGGCGCGGATCGTGGGGATGTCAACCTTGTTCTGCTCGAGCGAAAGCACGATGCCCATAACAAAGGTGACGAGGAACGGGTGGGTGTTGAAGAACTCCAGGTTGTGGCTCATGGAAGCCGCGAGGTCGTTCTTGTTGGTGTGGATCTTCTCCAGACCGGGGATGATGGAGTAGAGCCAACCGGCGGCCTGCATACGCTCGTAGTTGAACGAGGCCTGCAGGAAGCAGGAGCGCCAAGCCATCTTGTTGAGGGTCTTCTGGTCGAGCTGCGGAGCAGGAGTGAGATCCTCGTAGTGCTCCGGGATCACATACTCATTAGATGCCATCTTCGAAGTCACCTCCGTCAGAAACAGCTGCACCCTTCAGCTCGGTCTGCTGCTGGAAGTCCCAGAAAGCGATGCCGAAGCCGATGAGAGCGAGGATGAGCAGAGCAGGGGTTGCCAGAGAATCGTTGGCAACGGTGATGAGCGCGAGGCCAAAGCCCATGAGGAAGAAGCCCCACATATCGCGGTTCATCATAACCTTGAGCAGGACGGCGAAGCCGACGAAGCGCATCATGCCGCCTGCAGCGGACAGACCGGTCTGCAGCCAAGTCGGGATGGCGGAAGCGATGGTCTGACCGATGGTAGCGCCAGCGATGAAGAACAGGGTGACGACGACAGCGAAGATCAGGCCGAGCAGAGCCATGGCGAAGTAGTTCAGGCGCTCGATGCCCTTGGTGTCCGCGTTATGAGCCATGTTATCGGCCGTGGACATAAGCGGGGACATAAGCGTGAAGACCAGGGTAACGCCGAGCTGACCAAGCAGAGCGAACGGAATGGCAAGGCCGACTGCCGCGTTGGGCTCGAGACCCGTAGCGATAGCGAGAATGGCTGCCATGATGCCGCCAATGACGGCGTTAGGCGGCTGAGCGCCTCCGATCGGCATGTTGCCGATCGTCATGAGCTGATAAGTACCACCCACGAGAAGACCGGTGTTGAGGTCGCCAAGGATAAGACCGATGACGGCGCCGGTGACGATGGGCTGATAGAGAGACTCGAGGAAGTCAAACTGGTCGATTGCCGCGATGAACGTGACGACGAAGACCAGAGCGATCTGGATGATCGAGTATTCCATCTTGCTCCTCCTTTCAAAATGAATGTACGCACTTTGGATATCACGTACAGAACGTCAGGGTTTCACTCCTGACAACGTGGATCACGAGGATTACGAGAAGAGCTTGCTCGTGTCCTCAACAGGCGTGCTCGGAACGCGCCTGATCTCCAACTCCACCCCCAATTCCTGCAGCTCTTTAAACGCAGCGACATCCTCGTCGTTAACTGCGACGGAGGTGGCGACTTGGCGCTTTCCTTCCGACATGTGCATGTTGCCGATGTTTACCTTCTTTATAGGCACACCGCCCTTGACGAGCGTAAGCACGTCTTCCGGTGTTTCGGCCACGATGAAGATCTTCTGGCGCGGGCTCGCCTTGCCAATGACGTCGATGGTCTTCTGCAGAGAGAAGAAACGCGTAGCGACGCCGGCGGGAGCGGCCATCTTCATGAGGTTCTGGCGCATGGTGTTGGTCGCCACGTCGTCGTTGGCGACGAGGATGAGGTTGGAGCCCAGAGTGGAGTTCCACTGAGTGGCAACCTGACCATGAACCAGTCGGTTATCGATGCGGGTAAGAAGAATGTTGGGTTCTGCCATGTTGATCAGCTTCCTTTCGTTATTTGCTGACGACAGTTACTTGATCTCCTGAATCGCGTAACGCGAAACATCTACGACGGCTCCGGATCGGACTTTGATCTGGACCTTCTCGCCTTCGATGCCTTTGACGGTTCCGTAGATACCGCCGGCGAAAAGAACCTCCTGACCCGGCTTGAGCTCGGTGTGCAGCTCCTTGAAGTACTTTTGCTTCTTCTTCATGTTGATTTGCGACCAGATGGTGTAAATCAAGCCCATGATGGCGAGCAGGCCTAAAAGGGCGACCGAGGAGCTCAGGACGTTGGCTCCGAAATCGGCCATTAGATGCCGTCCTCGTCGCCGAAGATATCCTCTTCCTCGGAGCCGGCAACGGATGCGACCGTCTGGGCGGTGATGCCCGTCTGGCCAACGGTCACGGCCTGCTCGCCAAGCTCGGCGAGCGTGGCGTTGCCGCGGAGGAACAGAAGCTCAATAACCATGGGAAGGTTAGTGCCGGTCAGAACCTCGACATTGTCGACATCCTGGGCAATCATCATCGACTGGTTGAACGGGGTGCCACCAAGCAGGTCGGTAAAGACGAGCACGCCATCGCACTCCTCGCGCATGGCGGTAATAGCGGCGCGGAGATCCTCACCGTAGGAAGCAGCCTGGTCGCCCTCAAAAGGAACGACGGTAAAAGCGGGCTGGTCGCCGGCAACCATAGCGATAGCGCTTGCAAGGCCGGGTGCGAACTGTCCATGACCGGTAAGAATAAAGCCAACCATTCAAATTTCCCTTCCGAAGGTGTGTACAATCTGAGTCCGATGATTTTCGGAAGCCAGCGGGCGCTCGCCCTTAAAGCTTCTTGGAAAGCGTTCTTTAAAGACCAGTGGTTTCTAAACTGGTAGTAACCACGTGACGTGTTGTTGTCACTATATCACCCCAGAAGAGGTCGCTTTCGTTGATTCATACGGTAAAACGTTTTTGCACCGTTCACGGTGATAAATCGACCGTTTACCGGTCGTTAACACTTCTACCTGCGGTTTTGAAACCGTTTCGAAATGCTTTGGCAAAAGATCGGATCTTTTCCTGCGTCTAAACAACGCAGGGCGGCTAAAAATAGCGTGAAGAAAAATTGCAGGTCATTGTGAAGATGTGTGAATTGGTCTTTTTGACTTAATACCAGTTAGAACCAGTTTTGAGATTATCGGTGAACGGTAGTTTTCGACCGCTCACCGGTTACTTGCAATCGTTTGCAGTTGTTTTCCCATATGAATCGGGGAACCCGATGAAGCACTTGTGCGATCACGGAAAGTTTTGACATTTGTCCTCATCCCCCGCGCGCCAAACTCCGACACCCAAAATGAGCCATAGCTCTCGCTATTCGTCTCACAAACATTACTTACTCTAATCTGTAATTGTTTATCGTTTATCATTAAATATGATATAAGATACAAGTATCATCCAAGACATTGGTTGGAGGAGCTATGATCCGCTGGAACGTATCCAAATCGAATGAAGCCATCGACCGTGAACAGGCAATAGCCGATCTGAGGAAGCTCACTCGCATCTGCAAATGGGCCACAATCTGCACCACCGTGGCGCTCGCTCTGGGACTTCTCGCAGTCATTGCGATTGACCTTCTACTCGTATTGCCTAGCCTCTCCCAAGGGTCGTGTCTCCAATCCGTAGAACTTCAAGGCGGCGAAGGGCCGTGCCTGGCTATCGTCGGTACCGATGCGCAGACCCCACTTATGCTCGTCGCACACGATGGTCACACTGCCATAGGGAGCCTCTTGATGACATGCCTCGCGCTTACCATCGCGCTAAGCGTGCGCAGGCTTTTCTTCAACATTGAAAAGGAAGGCAGGCCCTTTGACCTTGAATGTAACCACACACTTCGTCGAGTAGGACATTTATTCCTTATCGGCGGCGTTGCCGTGAGGCTTCTTGGTGCCGTAATCACGGGAATAATACTCTCAGGATTTGGCGGCAGCTTTACGGATGCGTTCGTCGGCCAGTTATTCGAGCCCTCCATGCTCTTTGCAGGCCTGATTATTTGCCTGATTGCCAGTATCTTCCGCTACGGGTATATCCTGCAAAAACAAGATGACGAGTTGCTCTAGGGGGAATCCATGATTATTCTGCGGCTTGACCGCATGCTCGCCGAACGCAAGATCTCATCCAAAGAGCTTGCGGAACGCGTGGGCATCTCCCAGGTCAATATGTCACGCATTAAGACGGGCAAGGTTTCTGCCATACGTTTTTCAACTCTTGACGCGATATGTCGGGCACTCGACTGCCAACCGGGCGATGTACTGGAATATATATCCGACGATGAAGCCGATAGCCTTTTTGGACTTAAAGATGAATAGCCATAATTAAGCCGCCAATCACGCCCTCAACGCAAAAAGTCCGCCAGAACGACTTCCGTACTGGCGGACTTTCTGCTGTCTATCGGCTAGATGCTCGATGAGCCGTGCGACTCTTTACGCAAACAGGCCGTAGATGCTGATGTTGGCCTTGGCGTAGAGGCCGTTAGCATACTCGGTCCACTTGGAGCTGGCGCTCGAAGCCTGCGAAGAGTACTGCTGGTAAGCAGTGTAGTAGGCGGTCATGGCCTGCTTATAGGTGGCGCTATCGGCCGTAAAGGCATCGTCGGCAAAGGCCTTAGCGTAGGTGCCGTTCTCGTCCTTCCAGGTACCCTTCGAGCTATCCCACTCGTCGCCGGCAAGGTTGATGATGTAGTCGGCGTAATCCTTGCTCGCGGTGTCCTCATTGCCGTCAGAAGGCTCGGTCGGAGCGGTCGGCATGCTTGCGGAGCTATCGCCCACCTTCTTCTTGTAGAGCTTCTGCAGCGTCGCGGACTGGCGGACGATCTGCTTGGCCTGGTCCTTGGACACGCCATACTGCGTGGCCATGGTGTCGTAGTCCGAAGTGCCGATAGAATCCTCGGCGTACTTCTTCATCTCCTTAGAGGAGACGGTAATGCCCTCGTCCTCGGCAGCATCGAGCAGAATCTTGTTGCGTACGTAGGACAGGATGACGTCGGCAGAGGGAGCGGTGTAGTTGCCATCGCTATCCTTGACGGTATCGAGGCTGTACTGGCTCTCGATGGCCTCGCGCGCGGTGATATCGCTCTTCTTGCCGTTGTAGCTATAGCTTGCCACGGTCGAATCGAGCTGGTCCTCGGTCAGGGTCGACGAGCCGACACCCTTACCGCCAAAGCCGCCATTGCCAATAAAGAAGCCGACCACGGCAGCGATTACGATGGCGACCACAAAGGCGGCAATCATCGTCTTCTTGTGCTTGGATGCATGGTCGTCTTCATCGGAGTCGTCCTCATCCTGGGCCTCGGGCATCAGATTCTCGTCAGCGGCGTCCGCGGCAATCTGAGCCTCCAGACGGGCGTCCTCCTCCTCGGCCGTCGTGCCGGCGGCAATGTGCTCGGCAGACGTACCGGCGACCAGATCGATCTTCTCGCCCTCGTCACCGTCGGGGCCTTCGCCGCGCTCGATGATCTGGATGCCGTCGATCTCGTCCTTCTCGTCCTTCTTTTGAATCAGACCCATATCAGTTACTCCTTGTTAGGAAACATAGTCCGCAATAGAATACGCCCGACAGAGCGCCAGGCGTATTGATTCTCAGGTTATACGCAAACACTTAAGTACTATTTAGGCGTTTGCAGTCTGCATGCCTTAGGCCAGGTGCGCGATAACGGCATCGGCAAAGGCCTGCGTGCCCACAGCGCCCTCAACGGAGCCGGTCTGGGCACGACGAACGTCGCCGGTAACCTGCTCACCCTCGTCGAGCGTGGCAGAAACGGCGGCGCGAATGCGATTGGCCGCGTCGTTCTCGCCCAGGTGATCGAGCATCATCGCAGCAGAAAGGATCTCGGCCGTGGGGTTGGCGATATCCTGGCCAGCGATATCGGGCGCGGAGCCGTGCGTCGCCTCGAAGATGGCGCAGTCGGCACCGATGTTGGAACCGGGGGCCATCCCTAGGCCACCCACCAGGCCAGCGCACAGGTCGCTCACGATGTCGCCGTACAGGTTGGGCAGCACCAGGACATCGAAGTCGTTGGGGTTCTGGACCAGGCCCATGCAGGTGGCGTCGACGATCTTGTCGTTGAACTCGATATCGGGATAGTTGGCGGCCACCTCGCGCGCAACGCGCAGGAACAGGCCGTCAGTCGCTTTCATGATGTTTGCCTTGTGTACGGCCGTCACCTTTTTGCGGCCGCAGCGGCGGGCGTACTCAAAGGCGTACTCCACAATGCGGCGGCTCTTGGCGATGGAAATCGGCTTAATTGAGATGGCGGAATCCGCAGCGAAGGTCTTCTGGCCCGAGCGCTCGACGAGCTGCGAGAGCTCCTCGACCTCGGCAGCGCCCTCATCGAACTCGATGCCGGCGTAGAGGTCCTCGGTGTTCTCGCGCACGATGACCAGGTCGATGTCGCGGAAGCGCGAGCCGTCGCCCGGCTGCGACAGGCAGGGGCGAACGCAGGCGTACAGGTCGAAGTGCTTGCGCAGGGCCACGTTAACGCTGCGGAAACCCGTGCCGACCGGCGTGGTGATGGGGCCCTTGATGGCAACCTTGGTCTCGGCGACCGCGTCGAGCACATGTTGGGGCAGCGGCGTGCCAAACTCGTCCATGACGCCGGCGCCGGCCTCCTGGACGTTCCAGTTGATCTGGACACCGGTGGCCTCGACCACGCGGCGCATGGCCTGCGTAATCTCGGGACCGATACCGTCACCGGGAATCAGGACTACATCGTGCGCCATAATCTGTTACTCCTCGTCTTCGGCGTCGTCAGATTTTTTAACGCTAGCACGCTTCTTCTTTTTGGAGAGATCCAGGCCAAAACGTTTAACAAGCATTTCGCAAATCTCGCTCGAACGGGCCTTGAGATAGCTGCCCTTGCCGTTCTCGGCATCGAACTTAAGGCGCAGCGCAAGCTTCTCGGCGACCTCGGCGTCAATCTCGCCCTGGCCAAACTCGTACAGGCAACCGAGCATGTCGCGATACTCGAGGTCGCCGTGGTAGCACTGGATGGCCTCGTCCAGAATGGGCCAAGCCTCTCGCGAACGCTCGACGCTCGTGGCACCCCACACGCACAGCAGACGGAAGGCGGAGTAGCGCAGCGTGGACGAAATCTCGTCGAACAGCGCGGTCTCGGCGCCCTCAAAGGCATCGCCCAGCTGCTCGGGGCAGGTGGTGGCGAGCGCCGTCAGGGCATCGAGAGCCTCCCAACGGGTCTGAGCCTCGGGGCGATCGAGCGCCTCGATCAGCGCGGGCACGCAGGGAACGACGCGCTGCGGATCGCGCTCGGCAAGCAGGTGCAGCACGCGGGCGGCAAACTGGCGGATGCGGCGCGTGGGGCAGCCGAGCTCCTTGACCAGACGGTCGACGGCGTTCTCGTTCTCCTCTGCCAGCTGAAGCTGTGCCAGCTCCTCGTCGGTAAGCTGTTCGTCTTTGTTTTCTGCCATAGTTACCTCTTCTTACTATTTCTTAGCGTGCTTGCCAGCACCCTTGCTGTCATCGGTGACCGAGATGAGCTGTCGGTCGGCTGCACCATTGTGACGCGCACGGCGGCGTTCCTCGGCGTCGCCCGCGTCGGCGGCGGCGCGGTGAGCCTTGTTGACGTTAAAGACCTCGTCGTGCTTGCGCCACGGACCGACGGACTCGCCAAAGCTCATCTTAAGGCCGGCGATAAATCCGCCGAGCCAGCCGATCGGCGCAAACTGCACCAGCGGGAACAGCGAGAACACCCAGGTCAGCAGGACAACCGCCGCCGCACCTGCAAAATTGGCGATCCAGTAATCGCGCTTGGTGATGACGCGCTTTTCGCACGCCCACTGGCCGCACAAAAAGCCGATGTAGATCGCAAAGAGAAAGAGCACCAGCGCAAGCACCACGAACGTCCAGCTCATGGGCGCTACTCCTCGTGATGATGGCCGCAGCAGCACTCGTGGCCGTCGTCATGACCGTGGCCGCCGCAGCACTCGTGGTCCTCGCCATGGTGGTGGCCACAACCGCACTCGTGGTCGTCGCCATGCTCGCCGCAACCGCAGCCGTCCTCGTGAGCACCGTGCTCTTCGGGACGATACTGCGACCAGTCCAGACCGGCAGCGATGGCGTCGGCCTCCTCCTTGTAGAGTACCGTGATGGCCTGGGTGCCCAGCTTGGCACCACCGATGGCGTCGAGCATATCGTAGAGCGTAAAGGCCACGTCGGCACCGGGCAGCGCGAGCTCGCGATCGTCGGCGTAAGCGAGCGCCAGGCGCAGGTCCTTAATGAAGTACTCGACCATAAAACCGGG
>CABUUE010000014.1 GCA_902494685.1 uncultured Collinsella sp. | reverse complement strand
TCTTGACAGCGGATTGGGTCATATGAGCGAAAACCCGCCAGGGCGAGCAAGGTGCCTTGAAACGAGGCGGCATTGACCTTCTGGTCATGCCGCCGCAGTTGAAAGGCAGATTGCCGCTCTGGCGGGTTTGCAGCGTCGGCCGGTTACGCGGTTTGGTAAAACCGCGTAACTCTACAGCTCCGTTACTTCAACGTTGTTGAAGATCTCATCCCAGCGGTCCATGACCAGGTGACCGGTCTTGGGATCCATGGCGTTGAGCTTGCCGCAGGTATTGGCGGTCTTGAGCACCGTGACGTCGTCGGCGCCGGCAGCAATGGCATGCGCAAAGCCGGCGATGGTCGAGTCGCCGGAACCCGTCGCGTTCACAGCCGCAATCGCGGGCGTCTTGGCGCGGAACGCGCGGCCCTCATGGAAGCCCACCGAACCGGCAGCGCCCATCGAAACGACGACCCAGGGGATACCGGCAAAGCGGTCATCGGCGGCAAGCGCCTCGCGCAGGGCATCGACATCATCGGTCGTAAAGGACGTACCCAGCAGACCGTTAATCTCGGTCAGGTTGGGCTTTACGAGCTCAGGCTTAGCGTCGGACTCCAGCGCGGCCTCCAGCGATGCACCCGAAGTGTCGAGCAGCACCTTGGCGCCCGCCTCTTCGGCGATCTTAACGAGCTCGGCATAATAGCCGGCATCGACGCCGCGCGGCAGCGAGCCCGAAAGCGTCACAACGTCCGCCTTCGCTGCAAGCTCGGCGAACTTGGCCGTAAAGGCCTCGAGCTCGGCCGGGGCGATCTGCGGGCCGCTCTCCAGCAGCTCGGTCTGATTACCCTCGTGCAGAATATTCAGGCAAATGCGCGTCTCACCGGCGATGGGCACAAAGTCGTTCTTGACGCCGTCGGCATCCATAAGCTCGGCCATATAGGCACCCATGTGGCCGCCGAGCAGACCGGTCGCGAGCACGTCGTCGCCCAACTGCAGCAGCACGCGGCTCACGTTGAGGCCCTTGCCGCCAGCGGTCTTTTCGGGCGTAACACGGTTAACATCGTCGATGATCAGCTTGTCGAGCTGATAGCGCGTATCAATCGACGGGTTCATGGTAACGGTCAGAATCATGTTGAACTCCTGTTCCGGGGCGGCATAACCCGCCCCAAACATACGATAACTCGTTAAAGGATCTCAATCTCAAAGCCGCGAGTGACGGTCTCTCCCGGCTTGGCCACCAGGCAGCCACGCTTGTGCTCCAGAATATCGTCCTCGTCGGAGCAGGTGGACAGGCCGCCCCACGGTTCAACAGCCACAAAGTCGCCCTCGGGCTTGCTCCACACAATCAGGTATGGCATATCGGGGAACGTCAGGCGCACGCCCTTGTCCTCAGTTTTCTTGGTCAGCGTAACCACGCGGCTCTCAAGCACGTCAAAGATGGTCTCCGCGAAGTCGAAGAGTTCGTGGGTAAGCGGCAAGTCGTGGCCGACCATCGGGTTCTTGCTGCGATGCTCAACATCAATCAGGCCCGTCGAGGGAACGGCAGTGCAGAGCTCGGCGGCCTCACGCTGCTCAAAGCGGAGCTCGTAATCGTCATAGGACTCGCCCTCGTCGAGCGGGCACTTAAAGCCAGGGTGACCGCCCACAAAGAACGGCATGTCCTCGGTGCCCTCATTGGTCACCTCGTACGACACGGCCACCTTCTCCGCATCGATCGTGTAACGAGCAACGATCTTAAACGGATACGGGTACTGCTCGAGCAACTCGGCATGGTCGGCAGAGCTTAAGCTCAGCGCAACCATGTTGTCGCTCTGCTCCTCGAGCTTCCACTCCTGCTTGCGAGCAAAGCCGTGGCGGGCGAGCTTGACCTCGCGGCCGCCCGTGGTCATTGCGCGACCGTCACGAAGGCCGCCGCAGATCGGGAAACAAATGGGTGCCTGGCCCGACCAGACCGCCGGGTCACCCTGCCACAGGTACTCACGGCCGTTGGCCGCAATAGAAGTGAACGACCCGCCCGCCGTGCTCAGTGCTACGCGGATAGAACCGTTATCAAGAACAAACTCCATAGGAGCCTTCCCTTTCTTACGACAGCCCGCCAAGTCAATAGGGCTGATAGAAAACCGGCCCGCGCCCCCTCACAGAAACGCGAGCCGTCAATTGAAAAGCTGCAAATCGCCAAGTACAGCCAAGAGCGAAGCACTCAAGCCAAGCAAGCAAACGTGTTATCGGAGCAGCTCGCCGTATCGGAAATCTTCGCAACAACAGCGGTAACCCCACAGGTCACCTCAACGTCAGCGAGAAGCCAGCTGGTGAGGCAAGGTGCCGTGAAGCGAGGCGGCATTGACCTTCTGGTCATGCCGCCGAAGCTGAACGGCAGATTGCCCACCAGATGGCTTCGCAGCGTCGACCCGTTACGCGGTTTGGTAAAACCGCGTAACCTCCTTAGTCGTGGTACTCGCCGCGGTCCCACTTCTCGAGGAACTCGTCAAAGAAGTGCGGGTCAGCCTGAGCCTCGGCGTCGGCCTTATTGCAGGCATCGATCTTGGCGATCAGGGCATCGTGCTCGGGGGTCTTCTCGTAGGGCTCCTCCAGGAAGGCAAGCATGATATCGGCCATCAGGAACTCGCCGGTAATCTTGCCGCCAAAGCCCACGATGTTGGCGTTGAGCTCGCGACGGGCATACAGGGCAGAGGTCATGTCGCGGACCAGGGCGCAGCGGGCGCCGGGAACCTTGTTGACGGCGTTGGTGATGCCGATGCCGGTGCCGCACAGGGCCACGCCAAAGTCGGCCTTGCCGCTGGCAACAGCCTCGCCCACGGCCTTACCGTAGATGGGATAGTGCGTACGGGTGTGGCTGTAGGTGCCGCAGTCGAGCACCTTGTAACCAGCCTGCTCCAGGCGGTCGGCCAGATAGATCTTCTCGTCCGTAACGATATGGTCGCAACCGATTGCGATGGTCTTCTTCATCAGAACGTCCTTTCGTCTGAATTCACAAGTTGAGGTAGAAGTTCGAGTTCTCGGTGGCTCTCGTTAGGCCATCTTGTTGAGCATGTCGACACGGATCTGGTGACGGCCGCCGGCGTACTGTGCACGCAGGAACTCGCGGGCGATCTTCTTGGCGACCTCGGTGCCCACAACGCCCGGGCCCATGGTGACCATGCGCGAGCCGTTGTGCTCGCGGGTCATGTAAGCGGAACGCTCGTCGGAAATGTTGGCGACGACCATGCCCTTGATCTTGACGGCGGCCATATAGGAGCCGACGCCGTACTTATCGAATGCGAAGCCCTGGGAATCCTTGTGCTCCAGCAGGTCCTTGGCAACGGCGGTCGCGGAATCGACAAAGTCCGCGGCAGGGGTCTCGGAATAGTCGACGACCTCGTGACCGTCGGCGATGAGCATCTCCTTGATGGACTCCTTCATCGACATACCGTCGGCATCGGAAGCGATTACAACCCTCATGACATCCTCCTTGAGAGATACGCAGGTGCGTAGTTTCTGTTTGGAAGTGTTGAATCGCGTTCAGGTCCGGGCATCTGAATGTGCGGTTCTTCACTGTTCATGTTTATTTGAACACATTCGAACAGTAACTGCAACAACTATTTGTTTATCTTTGTTCTTTTTTGAACAAATACCGTTCACGGATGATTGCTGACCGTTTGAGCCGGGCGCGGACGTAGCGACCATGTGTTCAACAAACAAAAGGGCGGCCAAGAACGTGTCTCGGCCGCCCTTCGGCGGTATTCCCCGGTATATACAGCTGTTTTAGCTACTCGGACTGCCCACCCTATTTGGCGTGCTTGGACGGAGCACTCAGAAAGCGGCCCGTCAAATAGTTCGCCGGGCCGGAAATATCGATCCCCAGCAGTACGTGTCCCAGCCACAGGAACGCCACGAGCACCAGCAGCGGGATAACGCACGAAGTCACGATCATCACGATGACGCCTTCGATGAGGTCGGTCACCTGCTGCACGATCTCGTCGGTCATCTGCTTGGCACCGCTGGTCACCGACGTAACAAGGCTCGAGGCCCCATCAGTCAACTGCTCGAGCACGTTTTTGGACTCCGTGGCCTCGGATTTTTTCTTGTTCGATTTTGAGCTGGTCTCGGCTGACTTGTCCGTGGTGTCGGCCGCGTCCGCAGCGTCCGCAGCCTTTTGCTCAGCTTGCTCAATACTTACGCGATACGTTTCATCGACCTTCTGCGACACCCAAACGCTTGCAGGCACCAACGCCATGCCGATCACGGCAACTACCAGCACGCGTGTCGCCACACGGCGCAGGACAGCGCTCGTGCTCCAGCGCCCGTGAATGCCGAGCGACACCGCAAAGAGCACCAACGCAAACGGGATTAAGATGCCCAAGCCAACCGACCACAAAATGGTTAGCAGGTATTTCTCGAGGTAGAGCACGGCAAGCACGATACCAAGGTTGCCTGAAAGCTGCGCGAGCTGCTCGGCAACCGGCGTTCCCGTATCACCCGGCAGCGCGGTAATGCCCGCAGACAGCGCCACGCACGAGGTCGTGAGCGCCAGTACGTTACCCTTCTTTTGGTCGATGACCTCGATGGTGGAGTCCCAAGTTTTGGTATCGGCGAAATGCGGACGAGCTACAAAGCCCGACAGCAGCGCCAGGACCACGAGCGCAACGATAAAGCCAATCTGCAGCTTTTTGTTTGCGCACACGACATCGGACAGACTGGGCTGCAGCTCGGTTACCGCCGTGTGCTCGGTTATCTGGACAGGACGCCCATGAGCCATCTCGTGCGCATCTTTCTTTTGAATCAATCCGTTGTCCGGCATTTGGATACCTCCTCATTCCGGCCTGTATTGCGGATGGAAGTATACCCACCGAGCAAAAATCGAACGGGAGGACGAACGGAGCGCACCAAGACTGTCCCCAATGACCAGTCGTTTAAGAACGTCCCCAATGACTATCTCGGGATGAGTTGCGGTGGAATAGGGATTGTTTTGCGCCCGCCGGCCCCTATTCAGTCCTTATTTCACCGCAACTTGGAGGAGGACAGAAAAAGCCCTGCCGCGGGTAGCGGCAGGGCTTTTGGAAAGGGGCTTGGTTGTGAGGGCTCGTTAGGCGAGCTTGGCCTCGAGCTCGGCAATGCGCTTGTAGGCATCGATGGTAAAGCGGGCCTGCTTCTCCAGGATCATAGTGGTCATGAGAGTGTCCTGAGCGTGAGCCATGATGAAGGTCATCTCCATCTCGCCACCGCCGGCCTCCTGCGAAAGCAGCTTGGTCTGCGTGTCGTGGGCACCGATGAGCGCATCGCTGGCATCCTTGTGCAGCTGCTCGGCCTTCTCAAAGTCACCCTCGCGAGCAGCATCGAGCGCTGCAAGCAGATCGGTCTGGGCGTCACCTGCGTATGCGACGATCTCGAATCCAACCATCGAGATTTCTTCTTTGGTTGCCATGTTGCGTTCCTTTCACATATGAACCAATGGAGAGCATCGCGTCCGGGCATACGCGCTGCGTTGTGTATGACAGAAACAATAACATTCAAACAAAAAAGAACAGCGCAAAACGTAATTTCGAGCTATGAACGGTCACTTTTCGACCGTGAACGGTTTTTAAACCAATCTGAACAATATCGAACACAATTAGCGGAAACCCAAACAGACCCGCGCCCTAGCGTACATCGCGCACCGTATCGCCCTCGACGAGCACGCCCGGAAACAGCATGTGCTCCACACCGGGTTCAACGCCCTCGGCGCCGGCAATCTTGTCAACCGCCCACATGCCGACGCGCTTGTTGTCAAAGCGCACCGTGGTCAGGCGACAATCGGGCACGATATCGCCCAGGCTGTCATCAACACCCACCACGCTCACGTCCTGGGGCACGCACTTCCCGCGCGACTCGAGCCCACGGATGCAGCCATATGCCATGGCATCGTTGGAGGCATAAATGGCCGTGCAAGTCGGATCATCCGCAAGCGCCTGGCCGGCAGCATATCCACTCTGCGCCGTCCAGTCGCCACGCACGAGCTGCGGGAACTCAATGCCATGCGCACGCAATGTCTCACGCCAGCCTTCCTCGCGCCGCATGCCCGAAAGCGAGCGCTCGGGACACGAGATAAAGTGCACAGTCTTGTGCCCCCGCTCCAGCAAGTACTCGACCACCTGGCGCGAGCAATCGAACTGGTCGTTATCGACCGTTGAACAGAGCGGGTGCTCCAGCATGGTAACGAGCACCGTCTGCATGCCAGGTAGCGGCTCGAAGGTGCCAAAGTCCGCCGGCATGCGATTCATGATCACAACCATACCGTCCACTGGCAGTGCGCTCATACGCGACGATGCGCTCTCGAGGGTATAAGGGTGTCCATCTACTTTAGTAAGGGTGATGGCATAGCCATGTTTGTCAGCCGCGGCGGCAAAGCCCTCCATACGGTCGAGGTTGCCGGTACCGGTAATGTTGAACATGGCAACGCCGACGGTCTTAAACTTGCCACGGCGCAGCGATCGACCGGCAAAATTGGGGCGATACCCCAGCTCGCGCATGGCGGCACGCACGCGCTCCTTGGTCTCGGGGCGTACGCTGGGCGAATCGTGCACCGTACGCGAGACTGTCTGCTCCGAGACGCCCGCGAGACGTGCCACATCCTTGACGGATACCGATTTTTTAACAGCGGCCATAGGTCGATCTTTCTATGTCAACGATGCCATTGGTGGCACCTTGCGCAGTCATTTTTAACGCCTTCAAGTATATCCAACGCCTCCCCCACCATACGCTCACCACCCAAAACCTACCGTTCACCGACATTTTTGCTTCCCCGAACGGCTTTTGTCGACCAAATGTTAACGTTGCCATTGTGCAAACACAGAGCCACCGGGCGGCTCAAACGTTTACGCATAAGGAATCGGCGGTTCGCAGGCACAGAAACCACCGGTTCGCGTCTTTTTTTGTGTCGCAAAATGGCAACGTCAACATTTTGGCAACCGAACGCCAAAAGCTACCATCGTTGCTAACCCCCGACTCTTAGGAGCATTGCATGGAGCAACTCATCGCCACCATCGAAAAGGGCCAGCCCTTTTTCAACGCGATCGCCCGCAACAAGTACCTCAAGGCGATCCGCGACGGCTTTATCTCCGTCATCCCCATCATCATCTTCTCGTCCATCTTTTGCCTGGTAGCCTCGGTCCCCAACATCTGGGGTTTCTACTGGCCCGATGACATCAACAACGCCCTGTGGAAGTGCTACAACTACTCCATGGGCATCCTGGCCATCGCCTGCGCCGCCACCACGGCCAAGCACTTCGCCGACGCTCAGAACCGCGATCTGCCCAAGAACAACCAGATCAACTTCATCTCGTGCATGTGCGCGGCCATCATCGGCTTCTTGCTCCTTTCGAGCGACACCATCGCCACGGACGCCGCCAGCGGCTTCAACACCACCTACCTTGGTTCCAAGGGCCTGCTGACCGCTTTCATCGCTGCGTTTGTGACTGGCATCATCTACAAGTTCTTCATTAAGCGCAACATCACCGTCAAGATGCCCGAGCAGGTTCCGCCCAACATCTCGCAGACCTTCAAGGACATCATCCCCTTCTCCGTCTGCATCACCGTCTTTTGGGTTTTTGACATCGTCTTCCGCGCTGCTTTTGGCTTCTGCTTTGCCCAGGGTGTCATCCAGGTGTTCCAGCCCCTGTTCACCGCTGCCGATGGCTACATCGGCCTCGCTGTGATCTACGGCGCCATGAGCCTGTTCTGGTTCGTCGGCGTCCACGGCCCCTCGATCGTCGAGCCCGCCATCGCCGCCGCTCTCGTTGCCAACATGACCGACAACCTGGCCGCGTTCCAGGCTGGCCAGCACGCTTCCGCTGTCCTGACCCAGGGTGCCCAGTACTTCGTCGTCTGCATGGGCGGCACCGGCGCCACGCTCGTCCTGGTCTTTATGTTCTGCTTCCTGGCCAAGTCTCAGGAGATGCGCGCCGTCGGTAAGGCCGCTATCGTTCCCGTGTGCTTTGCCGTCAACGAGCCGCTGCTGTTCGCCGCACCCATCGTGCTCAACCCCGTCTTCTTTGTCCCGTTTGTCTTTGCCCCGATCGCCAACATCTGGATCCTCAAGATCTTTATCGACTTCTTGGGCATGAACGGCTTTATGTACACCCTGCCCTGGACCGTCCCCGGCCCCATCGGTACCATCATGGGCCTGGGCTTCCAGCCGCTCGCCTTTGTGATGCTCGCCCTTATCCTGGTCGTCGACTTCGTTCTGTACTACCCGTTCTTCCGTGCCTATGACGCCCAGAAGTGCGCCGAGGAGGCCGAGATCTCCCAAGAGGAGCTCGCCGCCAAGAACGCCGAGAAGGCCGCCAAGCTCAACGATGCCTTCCAGGGCAAGGCTGACGCCAAGAGCGTTGCCGCCGGCGCTGCCGCCGAGGCCGTGAAGGCCGACTCCCCCGCCGCTTCTGCAGCACCCGCTGCCGAGGCAACGACCGCCAGCGACCTCAACGGCAAGCGCGTGCTCGTGCTCTGCCAGGGCGGCGGAACCTCGGGCCTGCTCGCCAACGCACTGGCCAAGGCTGCCAAGGAGCGCGGCATCGATCTTGAAACCGCTGCCGAGGCATATGGCAACCACGTGGACATGCTCCCCGACTTTGACCTGGTCGTCCTGGCCCCGCAGGCCGCCAGCTACCTGGCCGACCTGCAGAAGGACTGTGAGCGCGTGGGCAACAAGTGCGTCGCCTGCCGTGGCAAGCAGTACATCGAGCTCTCCCAGAACGGCGACAAGTCTCTCGCCTTCGTGAGTGAGCAACTTTCGAAGTAAGTAACGCCCAGGGCCAGCCGACCATCCAAGACCGGCTGGCCCTTCGATTTAGACGATTGGATCATCATGTCCGTTAATCCTGCTAGCGTCACCAACCCGCCCGCGCAGTTTCCCGAGGACTTTGTCTTTGGCGGCGCCACCGCTGCCTACCAGGTAGAGGGCGAGACCCGCACTCACGGTAAGGGCAAGGTTGCCTGGGACGACTTTCTGGAGGCCCAGGGGCGCTTCTCCCCCGATCCCGCTTCGGACTTCTACAACCAGTACCCCGTCGACCTGGAGCTGTGCGAGGAGTTCGGCATCAACGGCATTCGCCTCTCCATCGCCTGGAGCCGCATCTTCCCCAACGGCACCGGCGAAATCAACCCCGAGGGCGTCCAGTTCTACCACGATCTCTTCGCCGAGTGCCACAAGCACCACGTTGAGCCGTTCGTCACGCTGCATCACTTTGACACGCCGCTTCCCCTCTTTGAGAAGGGCGACTTCCTCAACCGCGAGACCATCGACGCCTTTGTGGACTTTGCCACCTTCTGCTTTAAGGAGTACGCCGACCAGGTGACCTACTGGTTCACCTTTAACGAGATCTGGGCCGACGCCTCCAACACCTACATCGAGGGCACCTTCCCCGGTGGCGTCAAGGCGCATCTGGCCGAGGCCTTCCAGTGCGAGCACAACATGATGCTCGCCCACGCCAAGGCCGTGCTGGCCTTCCACAACGGCGGCTTTAAGGGCAAAATCGGCGTCATCCAGTCGCTGGAGTTTAAGTACCCGCTCAACGAGAACGACCCCGCCGACATCAAAGCCGCCAACAACGAGCACGTGCTGCAAAACCAGTTCTTGCTCGACGCCACCTTCCGCGGCGACTATGCGCCCGACACCCTCGAGTGCGCCAACCGCCTGGCTGCCGTCTCGGGCGGCACCATCGAGATCCTAGACGAGGATCTGGAAATCATGCGCGAGGCCGCGCTCTACAACGACTACCTGGGCGTTAACAACTACCAGTGCCGCTTCTTGAAGGCTTACGACGGCGAGAACGACCTGCACCACAACGGTACGGGCAAGAAGGGCACTGGCCGCTGGCGCGTTAAGGGTATTGGCGAGCATGTGAACAAGCCTGGCATCCCCACCACCGACTGGGACTGGATCATCTATCCCGAGGGCCTGTTCGATCTGCTCGTCTACATTAAGCAGCGCTACCCCAACTACAAGCAGATTTTCATCACCGAGAACGGCATGGGCTACAAGGACCCCTACAAGGACGGTTTTGTGGACGACCAGCCGCGCATCGACTACATCGAGCAGCACCTGCGTTGGCTGCTCAAGGCCATGGAGGTGGGCGTCAACGTGGGCGGCTACTTCCTGTGGAGCCTGCAGGATCAGTTCTCCTGGACCAATGGCTACAACAAGCGTTACGGCTTCTTTTACGTTGACTTTGAAACCCAGAAGCGCACGCCCAAGGCAAGCGCCTACTGGTACAAGCACGTGGCGCAGACCCGTCGTCTGGACTAGTGGCTGGCGGGGTTGCCCGCTCACACAACCTGTCCCCATTTCTCAGCCGGGGGCGGCACGTCACACGGCGCGCCGCCCCCGGTCTTTTTGTTTTTGGGCTGGTCGGGAGCCGTTTGTCTCGATCTGTAACATCTAGCCGAGTTTTTTGGTCCTAGCTGTTACAGATTGAGACGAACAGGATTGCTCTTTCTGAAGAATCTAAATCTGTAACACGTAGCCCGCTTTTGACCGTCTACCTGTTACAAATCGAGACAAACGGAGTAGGACCTAACCCCGTATGTCCCTAACAGTCGAGCGTTCGACCAGCGTACTCGGCACATGAATCGCCTCGATAGACGAGCTCTCTCCAATCGCCGCCTCAAACGCAAGCTTACCGACACCGCGCAAATCAAATCGCAGCGTCGTCAGCCGATTGTGAGGAACAAGTCCCTCGAGTGCGTCGTCGATACCAACCACGCTCACGTCGTCGGGCACGGACAGGCCCGCGTTCTCGAGCGCGGCGATAACGCCCAGCGCCATCTGGTCATTTGCCGCAAGCACGGCAGTCGGCGCCTGCGACCCGCCGGCAAGCACCTCGGCCGCAATCCGCTCGCCCATGGCGTATCCACTGTCCGCACTCCAATCGCCACGCAGCATCGGAGCGGCATCGACATGAGCACGACCCAGCGTATCGCGCCAACCGGCCTCACGAAAACGCGAGGAAATCGAGTTTTCCGGACCCGCCACAAACCGCATATTCGAGTGACCATGTTCCAGCAGATAATTGGTCAACAGCTCGCACGAACCATACTGGTCGGAGTCGATCGTCGTGCAGCGCGGATGCGCATACATGGACAGGATGACCGTTCGCACTCCCGGCTGGGGAACAAACTCCTCAAAATCGGGAGCCATGCGGTTCATGTTGAGAATCATGCCGTCGACGGGTCGCTCGACCATGCGGCGCGAGGCATCGGCAAGTGTATAGGGCTTGTCGCCGCCCATCTCGATCATAGTGACGGCAAAATCGTGCTCGCGCGCCGCTTGCATGATACCCTCGAGCGTCGCCAGGTTACCGACACGTGTGATGTTGTACATGCACAGGCCAATAGAACGATACGACCCGCCGCGCAACGCCGCTCCAGCAAAATTGGGACGAAAGCCCAGCTCTTCCATGGCGGCCAGCACACGCTTGCGCGTCTTTTCCGTCACGTTGGGCATACCGTTGACCACGCGAGACACAGTCTGGCGGCTCACGCCAGCGAGCGCCGCAACTTCTGCCGCGCTCGCCGAATGACCATTCCTTGTCTGCTGAGCCATGCCTTCCACGCTAACCTGCTTCCCAACTATTCCCCGCGCCCATGGCGCATCGTACATACATTGATAACGTGCTCATGATACCCGAGCCATATACCACAACATGAAAACTTCTGTCAATCAAAACCGCTTACCGAACAAATACAACCGTTCGCGGCTGTTTGAAGTTGTTTTGTTTCTATACATCCCAGCCGGATGTTAACGTGCTCATTGTCAAATGTTCACGTGCTCATTTTGGTTCTAATCATTTTAAGATAGTGTTTATCGGGCTTTTTCACCGCTGAACGCTAACCAGGGAGCCTCCTGAGCGCAAACGCACAATATCGAACAGCGAGACGAGAGGGTGTATGCATATGTCTTTGCTAAACCGCGTACAGCAGCTGCCGAAGGGCTTTGTTTGGGGCGCCGCAACCGCCGCGTACCAAACGGAAGGTTCCACGAAGGTGGCAGGCAAGGGTAAGACCATGTGGGACGATTACCTTGTCGCCCAGGGTCGCTTTTTGCCCGACCCGGCCAGTGATTTCTACAACCGCTACGAGGAGGATATCCGCCTTTCTGCCGAGCATGGACTCAACGCCATCCGTGTGTCCATCGCCTGGACCCGCATCTTCCCCAACGGCGACGATGCCGAGCCCCTCGCCGAGGGCGTTAAGCACTACCACGAGCTGTTCGCCTGCTGCAAAAAGTATGGCATCGAGCCCTATGTGTCCCTGCATCACTTTGACTCCCCCGCCGCCCTGTTCAACCAGGGCGACTGGCTCAACCGCAAGACCGTCGACGCCTATGTGCGCTATGCCGAGTTCTGCTTCCGCGAGTTCCGCGAGGTCAAGAATTGGTTCACCATCAACGAGCTCATCAGCCTCTCGCACTCCCAATACATCCAAGGCAACTTCCCGCCCAACCATCACTTTGATGTGACGAGCGGCATCCAGAGCCAGCACAACGAGCTCGTTGCCCACGCCCGCGCCGTCAACCTGTATAAGGATCTTGACGAGACCGAACACCTGGGCGGACGCATTGGCATGGTCAACGTCCTGACGCCGGCATATCCTGCCACAGACTCGCCCGCCGACCAGCACGCCGCCGACCTGTACAACGCCTTCTACACCGACTTCATCATGGACGGCGCCTTCCTGGGTCACTACTCCGCGCGCACCCTCTCACTCATCAACGAGATTCTGCGTGCCAACAACGCCACGCTTACGGTTGAGGACAGCGACATGGAGGAGCTCGCCAAGGCGGCGCCCCGCAACGATATGTTCGGCCTCAACTACTATCAGTCGGCGTTTATCGCCGCCTACGATGGCGAGTCCACCAACAGCTTTAACGGCACCGGAGACAAGGGCACCTCGTGCTTTAAGTTTAAGGGCGTCGGGCAGCAGGTCGATATGCCGGGTATCCCCACCACCGACTGGGATTGGCTCATCTACCCGCAAGGCCTCTACGACACGCTCAAGCACATCAGCGCCACCTATCCCAACCTCCCCGTCATCTATATCACCGAAAACGGCCTGGGCCACAAGGACCCCGAGCCCGACGCAAACGGCATCGTCGCCGATCCCGAGCGCATCGACTTTGTCGACCAGCACATGGAGAAGGTGCTCCAGGCGCGTGCCGAGGGCGTCGACGTCCAGGGCTACTTTATCTGGAGCCTGCAGGACCAGTTCTCGTGGGCCAATGGCTATAACAAGCGCTACGGCCTGTTCTACATCGACTTCGACACGCAAAAACGCTACATCAAGCAGTCGGCACTCTGGTACAAGGAGCTCGCCGACACTATGGCGGACGCGCAGTAGCGCATCGCCTCGCTTTCCCCCGAGAGGGGAGCGGCCCTATGCGATACAAACCCAGCCGCTCCCCTCTCTCCCCCTGGGACCGACCCCGCCTGCACCCGGGCTTTTAGCAAGCGGGAGACCATATAGGTTTTCAACGTCCATGCCATTAAGATTTCATGCAAAGAGGAGCGTGAACTATGGAATCGATCGTTAAGTTCTTGGAGAAAGGTCAGCCGTACTTCGACAAGGTCTCTAAGAACATCTACCTTCAGGCCATTAAAGACGGCTTTTTGGCAGCAATGCCCATCATCCTGTCTTCTTCTGTCTTCCTGCTTATTTCGACCCTGCCGGGCGTTGTCGCCACGGTCGGCGGCTTTACGCTGCCCGACTGGTGGAACGTCGACGTCGTGAACTTCTGCAACAAGGTTTACAACTTCACGATGGGCGTCGTGGGCATCATGGTCGCCGGCACCACCGCAAGCGCGCTGACCGGCTCCAAGAACCGCCGCATGCCTGCCGGCAAGGCCATCAACGCCACGAGCACCATGGTCGCCGCCATGTGCGCTATGCTCATCTTGGCCGTTACCCAGACGAGTGCCAAGATCGACGGCGCCGATGTCTCGGTGTTCTTTACCGACAACATGGGCACCAAGGGCCTACTGAGCTCCTTTGTCGCCGCATTTGCCACGGTCAACATCTATGCCTTCTGCATTAAGCGAGACATCACCATCAAGCTGCCCAAAGAAGTCCCCGGCGCCATCGCCCAGAACTTCCGCGACATCTTCGCCTTCAGCTTCTCCATCCTGTTTGTCGCCGTCATCGACGTTATCTGCCGCACCTGCTTGGCCGTCCCGTTTGCCAACGTCATCTCCACGCTGGTGAGCCCGCTGTTCGCCGCTGCCGATTCCTACGCCGGCCTCGCCCTCATCTGGTTCATGATCCCGCTGTTCTGGTTCATGGGCATCCACGGCCCCTCGGTCGTTAAGCCTGCCCTCAACGCCGCGCTGTTTGGCAACATCACCACCAACCTCGCCACGCTGCAGGCCGGCGGTCACCCCGCCCTCGCCCTGACCGAGAACTTCGGTAACTACATCGGCGAACTCGGCGGCACCGGCGCCACGTTCATTGTCCCGATCATCTTCCTGCTCTTTATGCGCTCCAAGCAGCTCAAGGCCGTCGGCAAAGCCTCTGTCGT
>CABUUE010000013.1 GCA_902494685.1 uncultured Collinsella sp. | reverse complement strand
CGCCGAATACGCCGCGCCCAAGACCATCGATCCCGCGCTGGCCCAGGCCCGCATGCTCGACATCTTGGCCATCGCGCCGCGCATCCTTGATGTTCCGGCCGAGCATGTGCACGCCAAGGCCCGCATGCGTTCGCGCGGCGGCTCGCAGTACGGCAAGCAGGGCGCCGGCAAGGGCGGATCGGGCGAGCGCGCCAACATCGCGCGCCGGCGTCTGCCGCTCATCGAAGAAGGCGGGCTCACCTTTGCCGTCAACTTTGACGACTACCTGGATGTGGGCATCTTCCTGGATCACCGCGTCACCCGCAACCTGGTGCGCGAACACGCCAAACAGGCACGCCGCTTCCTCAATCTGTTCGCCTATACCGGCACCGCCACCTGCTATGCGGCCGACGGCGGCGTCGAGGAAACCGTGACAGTCGACCTTTCCAACACCTACCTGGACTGGGCCGAGCGCAACATGCGCCAGAACGGCTTTGTGGGGCCTCAGCATCATTTTGTGCGCGACGACGTGCTCGCCTGGATTCGCGACCAGCGCCAGACGCGCAACCGCTGGGACCTGATCTTTGTCGACCCGCCCACGTTTTCGAACTCGTCCAAGATGGGCCGCCGCACCTGGGATGTCCAGCGCGACCATGTTGAGCTTTTGGCCGGCGTATCGCGTCTGCTCGCGCAGGGCGGCCATGCCATCTTTAGCTGCAACCTGCGCGGCTTCCGCCCCGAGACGCGCAAACTCGCGCGCGCGGGCGTGGTGCTGGAGGACATTACGGCACAGACCATCCCCGAGGACTTCGCGCGCAACCAGAAGGTGCATCACTGCTACATCGTGCGCCGCCTGCCCATCGAGGACGCCATGGCAGAGGTCGGCTTTAGCGCCGAGGAAATTGCCGAGCGCGTCGAGGAACTGCGCAACTCCGAGGCCCGCAAGCCCCGTGCGGCAGCACCCGCGCACGCGCAGGCCGGCAACGGCAAGTCCAACTTTGCCGGCAAACCCTCCCCCGCCGGCAAGCCCAAAAAGAAGAAGTTCTACGCCAGCAAGCCCAAGGGCAAATAACAAAGTTGCGGTGGAATACGGACTGTTTTGCCTGGAATTAGGCAAATTTAGACCGTATTTCACCGCAACTCATATTGGGATGGTGGTTGGCGATCTAGCCTTGGGTGACCAGGCGATAGCCGATACCCACGTGCGTTTGGATATAGCGCGGATGCGCGGGGTCGGACTCAATCTTTTTTCGCAGCGTGCCCATAAAGACACGCAGGCTCGCCAGGTCGCTCTTGGTCGCCGTACCCCAAATCTCGTGCAAAATAAACTGGTGCGTCAGCACCTTGTCGGCGTTATGCGCCAGCAAGCAGAGCAACTTGTACTCGATCGGCGTCAGATGCAGTTCCTCGCCATCCATCGTGGCGATGCCGGCATCAAAATCGATATGCAGCTCACCGGTATCGAACGAGCCCTCGGAGACAACGCCGCCCGTCTGCGCATACGAAAGGCGCCTGAGCGTCGTGCGAATGCGCGCGAGCAGTTCCTCGACCGAAAACGGCTTGGTCAGATAGTCGTCGGCGCCGGCATCGAGCGCGCGGATTTTGTCCGCATCCTCGCTGCGCGCCGAGACCACGATAATCGGCATGCCCGACCATGCGCGCACCGACTCCACCACCTTGACGCCGTCCATATCGGGCAGGCCCAGATCGAGCAGCACAATGCTCGGCGTCTGCGACGAGGCGGCGGCGATAGCGGCATGGGCGGTCTCCACAGCCATATGACGCAGGCCGTGCGCCTCGAGCGCGGCAACAATAAGATTGCGAACGGCGGGGTCGTCCTCAACGACCAAGATGAGCGGTTTTACGGCAGAGTTCGACACAGCGCTACTCCTTATCAAACGAAACGTCGGCGGCGGGAAGTTCAATCGTAAAGACCGAACCGTGCGGGTCCGCCGCGGCAACCTCTATGCTACCGCCATGTGCCAACGCAATGGAGCGGCAGAGCGAAAGACCCAGGCCAACGCTGCGGTGGCTGTCGGCCAGACCATGGTTGGCGGTATAGAACGACTCGAAGATCCGCTCGCGATCCTCGGGTGCGATGCCCGGACCATCATCGGCCACCGAGCACGCCACGCGTCCATCGTCGACGCTAATCGAAATCATGATATGCGAGCCCGCGGGCGTATAGGTGATGGCGTTGTTCACCAGATTGACCACCAGCTGCACCATCAGGCGTGCATCGACGTTGACGAGCGCCGGATCATCGCACGCCACCACCTTAAGGTCGTGCTCGCGCACGGCAGGGTTCACGTGGCGCAGCGCCTCCTCGACGATATCGTCCATGAGCTCGAGCGTAGTCGACAAACGCATGCCGCCGCCCTCGAGCTTGGTGATGGCGAGCAGATTCTCGACGGTGGCGTTGAGCCACAGCGCATCCGAGCGAATGGATAGGAGCAGGCCGCGGCGCGTCTGGGCATCGAGCACCGCGGTGCCGGTCGAGCCCTGGTCGAGCAGCACGTCGGCATTACCCGAAATACTGGTAAGCGGTGTGCGCAGGTCGTGCGAGATGGAGCGCAACAGGTTGGCGCGCAGCTGTTCGTTTTTGGCGAGCACCGCCGCTTCCTCGCGGGCCTCCATGGCGCGGGCGCGGTCGAGCGCCAGCTCGCCTTCGCTCACGATGGCATCGGCAAGCGTCCGTTCCTCATGCGTCAGCACGTCGGGCTCGGCAACGATAGCCAGTACGCCCACCACCGAGGCGGGGTCGCCCGAACGGACGAAGCCGTCGCCCGTGCGAACCGTCAGGTAGATGCCATAAAACGCCGAGCCGCCATAGGTTGCATCGAGCGGCGTTCCCACATAGGCGGACGCCGAGAGCCGCGGCGGCATCTGCGGCGCCAGTTCATGCACCGGCGCGGCATCGCCCACGGCCGTGTATGTCGCACGCGGCAGCAGGTCATCGCCCTCGGCGTCGGCGCTGTACCACACGACCGGACAGCCCGAAAGACGCGCCAGCTGCGTTGCCATGGCATGGACAATCTGCTGCTGATCGGCGCACCGCTGCAGCATGCGGTTGGTCTCGAGCACCATATGCGTGCGGCGGTCGCTGGCGGCAGCCTGTGCCAAGGCGCGGCGCAGGGCCAACGCAATCGAGCTCGACACAAGCGAGACCACGAACATGATGAAGAACATGCCGGGATAGACGCGGTCGATAAGCGACAGCGAGTAGCGCGGGTCGACAAACAAGAAGTTGTAGAGTGCCACGGCGGCAGCCGAGCTCAGCAAGCAATACAGGCGACTCCAGGTAAAGAATGCGCACAGCTGAACGGCGAACACATAGACGATCATGATGCTCGGCGCGAGACCCGGATGGTCGAGCAGCGCGCCCACAATCGTCGCCGCGACCAGCAACCCCGCCGATACGCAGGCGTCATACAGAGGAGTGCGGCGCGTCAGCGTTGTGCGCCGCCACCAAAAGCTATCGGCAATATCGCCGTCCGTACGGACGTCCATCAGTGCCCCGCCCCTCTCTCAAAAACAAAAACCACCACAAAGGGACAGGCACCTTTGTGGTGGTTTCCCTTGTAGTGGTTCCAAGTGTAAAGCCTTTGCAGCCTGCGGTCGCTAGACAAACAGCACGTGCGCGAGCAGCGCGCAAACGCACGCCGCGACAAGCAGCGTAACCACGATCGAGATCACGCGGTCGGCCATGTCCATGTTGGCGCGATTCGTAAAGAACCGATCTTCGGCGGCGTCGATGCGCGCCTCACGCACCATTTCGACCACCGCCTCACGGCCATCGAGCGCCTTTGTATCCATGTTTGCCTCCCCGATCTCAATCTTGTCCATCGAAAACCAACTCCATGCAACCTGTCGGCGCCTACGGGCGCTCGTTGGGAGCCAGGCGCTGCATCTTGTTCACAGCCTTGAACTTGGTGAACAGCGGCACGTACTCAAAGCTCACGTTGGAGTTCTCCAGGCCGTACCAGCGTGCAGGCGTGCCGGCGGCGCGGCGGATGATGTACTTGAGCGTGATGGCCGTACGCTCGCTCGGCTCCACATCGCTTTCGGGCGCCAGAAGCTTACGGATCAGGACGAACTTGAACGTGCCGATGTTACCCGGATCCTTGTAGACCGAGTAGTCATGCGTCTGCGGCGGCAGCTCGCCGGTGGCGGCCAGGTCCTGAACGACCTGACGCAGATAGGCATTGACGCGCTGGTTAATCTTGTAGCCCAGGTACAGATGCACGCGGAACACGTAGTCGGTACCGAACGTCTCGACCGAATAGGCAAAGGTATGCGGCTCGTCCATGGTCTCGACGTTCACGAACCACCAGGCGTGAGCACGCTTGGGATGCTTGTCCAAGATCGAATAGACGATATCGCGGTCGATGTAGTCGGTATGGGTGTCCTTGGTCAGGTACACGACGTTGTCGCTCATGCGCTCATAGCGATCGTCGTCGCGCAGGCGCTTGAGCTGCGGCAGGTAGCTGCGCAGCGGCAGCAGCGTAAACTGGCGCTGCTCGACCGCCGTGCCGTTGTACCAGCACACCATAATGCCCATGATGAGTGCAGCCATGAGGATGGTGAAGTAGCCGCCGTGGAAGAACTTGGTGAGCGAGCTCACGAAGAAGAAGCCTTCGAGCAAAAGGAAGAAGGCCGCGAAGATCCACGGAGCAACCTTGAGCTTGCGCTCCTCGTGCAGGTAGAAGAAGAGCAGCAGCGTGGTGCACATCATAGTCAGCGTAATGGCAAGGCCGTACGCGGCTTCCATATGCGCCGAGTTCTGGAACAGCAGCACCACGATGACGCAGCCGACAAGCATGACGTTGTTGACCATGGGGATGTAGAGCTGGCCCTTGGTCTCGGCAGGGTAGAAGACCTGCATGTGCGGCATGAGGTCCAGACGGCTGGCCTCGGACACCAGCGAGAATGCGCCGGTGATGAGCGCCTGCGAGGCAATGATGGCCGCGACGGTGGAAAGGCCTACGGCAAACGGGCGCAGGCCCGGGGCGAGCATCTGGTAGAACGGGTTGAGATCGGCAATGCCCATGAGCTCGGGGTTGGCAGCGTTGTTCATAAGCCAAGCGCCCTGGCCCATATAGGAAAGCAGCAGGCAGCACTTAACGAACGGCCAGGTAGCGTAGATGTTGCCGCGGCCGACGTGGCCCATGTCGGAGTAGAGCGCCTCGGCACCGGTGGTGGCGAGGAAGCAGCTGCCCAGAATCATGATGCCCGCGTGGTTGTTGGGGCTCAGCAAAAAGGCGATGCCGCGCAGCGGGTTGAGGCACAGCAGCACGGCGGGGTGCTGGAAGACAAAGAACAGACCCGTGCCGCCCAGGAACAGGAACCACAGCGTCATGATGGGGCCAAAGGCGTGACCGATCTTGGCCGTACCGATGCGCTGTACCAAGAAGAGCGCGATGATGATGGCGAGCGTAATGGCGACGACGCGGCCTTGGTCATCGCCCAGCACGGCATGGACCGCCGGGATGGTGCGCAGGCCCTCGATGGCCGTGGTAACGGTAACGGCCGGCGTCAGGATGCCGTCGGCGAGCAGCGCGGCGCCACCCAGCATGGCGGGGATGATGAGCCATTTACCGCAGCGCTTAACCAAGCTGTACAGGGCAAAGATGCCGCCCTCACCATGGTTATCGGCGCGCAGCGAGATGAGCACATACTTGATAGTGGTCAGCAGCGTGACCGTCCACACGACAAGGGAGAGCGCACCAAGCACGAACTCCTCCGTGACGCTTCCGATGCCGCCGTTGCCGGCAACGAGCGCCTTGGTTACATACATGGGGCTGGTGCCGATATCGCCATACACCACGCCCAGCGTGACGAGCATCGCCGAGATGCTCACAGGAATCGCAGCGTGCGAGGCTGCCTCCTTGGCCTTTTGTTCCATAAGCCGGTTTCCTCCCAACTTTAACGTTCGAAAGGATTATAGGTAATCGGCCATGTTTAAATGCACTGTTTTCCCAGCTAGATAAAGATTTATACAGTCTTTAGGCTACCGCGGCGATATGGAATGTGACAAAGGGACTGTCCCTTTGTCACATTCGTCATTTTCCAAGCCAATTTTTGAACCACCACTCCATGGAGCGGCTCATCTCGGCCATAAAGGGACTCGTGTGCTTGCGGGTATAGATGTCCACGACGCGCTCGCCCACCTCGCGGGCATGCGGACGGAACATCGCATCCATCTCGGCCACCTGCGCATCCATGGTCGCGTCGTCCGCACGGCAGTAGCGCTCCTCGTGCACCAGGTTCACCACGGGATGCGCAATGGCCGGACGCTCCTTACGGGGCGTGCCGATGATGAGCATCGACAGCGGCATGGTATAGGGCGGCAGATCGAGCAACTCGGCAACTTCCTCAGCGTTCTCGATGATATCACCGATATAGCAGCTCCCCAGGCCCAGGGCCTCGGCGGCAACCACGGCGTTTTGCGCGGCGATCACGGCGTCCTGTGCCGCGATGGCAAAGTCGCCCAGACCCGGCGCACGACGGGGCGACTTGCCCGTGCGCTCTACAAACTCGGGCTCAAAGCAGCCCACGTGCTCAAACAGATCGATCCACTTGGCATAATCGACCACAAATATTAGTGCCCAGGGCGCCTTGGCGATCATGGGCTGGTGGTCGCACAGGTCGGCCAGGCGGTCGAGCGTTGCCTGCTCGCGGATGCTCACGATGGAATACATCATCATGGCGCCCGCCGACGGTGCGCGACTCGCCGCATGCAAGATCGCCGCCCGCTGCTCGTCGGTCACCGCTACGGGACGGCCGTCGTCATCACGCGCGAAGGCACGCGTGGAGGAACGGTGCTCCAACGTGTCCAGCACCGCATTGCCCGTCGTCTCGACCGGATAGCCACACGTATCCACAGCCTTGGTGCAAACCTGCTCGTTCATCGCCTCATCCTCGCTAATTCTTTAAGAAGCCTTTACGTTTCCGTGTAATTCCCGTCCATTATCGCGCAGGCCGCCACTACATTGCGCCACACCGCCGCACATGCGCGTTAATATGGCTGGTTGTTGTGCGCAGCCCGCAAATGCAGCGCATATTTAGGTAACAATCGGGTAAACCCCCGCTTTCGTAGGTTTTAAGTTTGTGAGGAGTCTCAGCATGTTCGCTGCCGCCATCTCGCTCGTCGGTCTTGCGGCGACCGTCTACCTTGTCTTGCGCGAGGCCAAGGCCATTCGCGCTCAGTCGGGCACCGTTGCCAAAAGCGCTCTTGGGTGGAGCGTCGCCTTCGGTCTTTTCCAGGTCTTTTTGACCATTTGGGGCGCCATTGGCCTCGTCGCCCAAAACGAGCCGCTCGCCTTTGTGATGCTCATCCTGACCAACGCCATCCTCACCGGCTGCGCTTGGGCCAGCATCGCACGCGACCGCATCGCCCCGCGCGTCTTTGCGTTCGCCGCGCCCGACGCCCCCGCCCCCACCGGCAAGCTCGCCCGCCTGCGCGGCGCCTTTGTGGGCAAGCCACTCGTCGCCGCCGTGCTGTGCCTGCTGCTCGCCGGCGTCTTTGCGCTGCTAGGCATGGAGGTATCGTCCAACCACGACTTTACCTGGGTCTACCCCCTGTGCATCCTGCTCGAGTGGGCCATCATCACCACGCTCATGGTCGGCCTGTTCTTCCTGTTCCAGCGCCACGGCGCAGCTCCCGCGGTCCTGGCCTTTGCCCTCTTTGTCCTGGGCATTGCCGAGTTCTTCGTCATCACGTTTAAATCCATGCCCATCCAGCCGGGCGACCTTTCGGCCATCTCCACCGCCGCCGCGGTCGCCGGCACCGGCTACACCTTCTCGATCTCACTGTTCTGCGTGCTGTCCATGGGCTTTACCGCCATCGCCATGCTGCTGTGCGAGTACGCCGGCCTGGTGGCACCGCACCGTCAGAAGGGCGCCGCCAACGCCAAGCGCATGCTGCTCACCAACCTGCTCGTCGCCGTGCTGTGCCTGGGTGGCGTGACCGCGCATGTCACGCTCATCGACTACTACAACACTCTCGGCATCACCGTCTACACCTGGCGCCCGCTCGAGAGCTACTGGCGCGAGGGCTACCTGCCCGCTTTCATTAGCGCAGCGCAGTCCATCAAGCCGCCCAAACCCGCCGACTACTCCGTCGACGATGCCAAGGCCACGCTCAAAAAGTACGCCAAGGCCTACGACAAGTCCGACGCGGCCAAGAGCGACGAGCGCGCCGCCGCAAAGGAGCAGTTCGACAGCGAGAAGCCCACGGTCATCGCCATCATGAACGAGACCTTCTCGGATCTTTCGATCTACCAGAACATGCGCGCCGGCTACGAAGGCCCGCAGTACTTTAAGAACCTGTCCAACTGCCTCAGCCGCGGCAAGCTCTACGTGAGCGCCTACGGCGGCGGCACCGCCAATACCGAGTTTGAGTTTATGACCGGCAACTCCATGGCCAACCTGGGCTCGGGCGTGTACCCCTACACCATCTACAACATGGAAACGACCGGGAACCTGGCAGAGCAGTTCAAGTCGCTCGGATATTCCACCACGGCCATGCACCCCAACCACGCCACCAACTGGAACCGCGAGAACGTCTACAAGGACTTTGGCTTTGACCAGTTCCTGTCCATCAACGATTTCCAGGGAGCCGACACCCTGCGCGGTATGGTGACCGACCAGGCTACCTACGACAAGATTCTTGAGCTGCTCGACCAGAACGCCGATCCGCAGTTTATCTTCGACGTGACCATGCAGAACCACTCGGGCTACGATACGGGCCTGCTGCCGGTCGACAAGCAGATGCACCTGAATATCGACACGACCGATTTGGACGCCAAGACCGTCGAGGACGGCACGCTCTCCGATGTCGACGAGTATGTCTCGTGCATCGAGCAGTCCGACCAGGCGCTTCGCTACTTCCTCAACGCCCTGAGCAAACTCGATCGCAAGGTGGTCGTGGTGTTCTGGGGCGACCACCAGCCGTTCTTCCCGTCCAAGTTCAACGATAAGTGGTTTACCGGCGAGGACGATGCCACGCACCAGGAACGTCTGTGGCAGACCGACTACATCATCTGGGCCAACTACGACGTTGCCGGCTGCGACCAGACGAGTGAGGTCGACGACCTGTCCACCAACTACCTGTCCACGCAGCTCATGCAGCTGATTGGCGCCCCGCTGACTGACTACCAGAAAGCGCACATGACGCTGCGCGAGTCGCTGCCCGCTATCAACTCCGTGGGCTACGAGGACGCCAGCCTGCGCTGGGCGCTCTCCTCCAACGTCACCGGTGACGACGCTGCTGCCGCAGCCGCCACCAAGGCGCGCGAGGATTACGCCAAGATGCAATACTACGAGATGTTCCGCGACGGCAAGAACGTGTACACCGAGCACTTCCAGACCGAGGCCAACGAGACCGACCCCAACCTGGCACCGGGTACGACCAAGATTAAGTAGCTGCTAGCTGCTGAGCCACAACTGAAACGTCTGTCCAGGCGGAGGCATATATAAGTTGAAGGCCACGTTATGTGGCCTTCTTTGTTTGCGGAAAGTGTGTCCCGGAATTCTTGTCTGGAATGGGATGCAGTTTCCGCTTGGGACCCGATTGGGAAAGTGTGTCCCACTATTCAGCTGGATTCCGGGATGTATTTTCCGGTTGAGGCTCGTTGGGAAAGTGCGTCCCACTTTGGGGGCTGATTCTGGGACGTGGTTTCCGGTTGGCTCTCATTGGGAAAGTTCATCCCATTTCTCGGCCTAATTATGGGACGCAGTTTCCCGTTGAGGACCCTTTGGGAAAGTGCGTCCCGGTCTGGGCGCTAATTGTGGGATGCAGTTTCCGCTTGCGGAGTCTCCACTCAACAGAAAACCCGGGTGGCCTGTTTTTTGGCTACCCGGGTTTTTGGGTTGTCGATATGTTCGACTGGCTACTAGTGGGTCTTGCGGCGCTTGATCAGCATGATGAGGGCTATCACTACGAGCGTTGCTCCCGCTGCTGCTGCGGTGGCGACTAGGGCGAATGTTTGGTCGCCGGTGTTTGCGAGGTTCTTCGCTGTGGTCGTAGTCTTGACCTTGGTGTCGGTCTTAGCTCCGTTGTCGGACTTGGACTTGTCCGGGTTCGTCGGGGTCTCAGGAGTCTCGGGGTCCTTTGAGCCTTCGGAATCGGTTGGGCCGGCGGTGTTTACCAGCGTATGGTCCAGGAACTTCTTGGCGCCCGCACTTGCCTGTGAGAACAGGCGGCGCGTGCGGATCGGGGTGGCGTTCACCGTTGTGGGCGCCGTCTCCTCGGCCTCGATATTCACGAGCGTCGTGCCGGTGTCGAGGCCCACGTCGTTGTATCCCACGTGGCAGTAATACTGCGCACCGTCATCGTCTGCGGTCAGGTCAATCTCGAGCTTTGAGGCCGTTCCAGCCGCGAGGTTGCCATCGGCACCCACGAGCTTAAACTCTGTCTCGCCGCGGCCCTTGCGGTACCACATATAGGTCGGTGCCAGCCCTGTTTCGCTATCGTCGGCACCGAGTTGCTTCACATGGCCAATCGCCGAGAGCGTCAGGTGGCTTCCCGCCGTGCGCTCAACCGAAGAGTCGTATCCAAGATCCGGCCCCTCCGCAGCATCCGCCGCAGGTCCGCTCACGGTCATCGTCATGCCATCGGGCATGGTCTTGACCGTGATGATTGCCGAGCGAATACCTGTTTCGGTCGTGGATCCATTCTTAACGGCGGCGATGGCGAATCGATACTCCGTATTGGGCTGCAGCCCATCCCACTTGAGCGAGGTCTGCGTGTTGTCGGCAATCTTCCAGCTATTGACGACCGCATCCGCCGCATTGCTCTGCAGCATGCCCACGCCGTAGCTAAAGCCACTCTTGTTTGCGAGTACATCGTCCCAGCTAAACGTAACGCTGGTCGAATCGACGGCGTTTGCCGTAAAGCCCGTCACGGCCGGCGCGTCGGGCATCTCGACGTCCTTAACGTCATAGCCCACGATCCAGAACTGGTCGGTGTCCTTGGTGCCGAGCTTGTCGCCCGAGTCTGCCTCGAACTTGTCGACATCCACCGCGTTGACGCCCAGACGCCACACAAAACCGTACTTGCCCTGCGCGGCCTCGGGCAGGTTGTCGACGGTGCCGCCGTATTCGGTCGATTCACTCGAGGAGTTACCCGTAGTAAAGCCGGCGTTGGCACCAAAGCACAGGCCGCCAAACAACTCGTGCTTTGCGAGCTTCGCGCCCATGACAACGCTGCCGTTCAGCGTCAAGCCGAGCTCGAGCTCCTGCTCCTTGCCCTCCTCGACTTCGATGGTCTGCTCAATGCTCGCCCCCGACTGCGCGGCGGCGCCGTTAAACCCATCGTGCGTGTAGGCGCGCGTTACGCCAGGCTTGCCCAGGCCAAAGGAATCCCCAACGGGAGTCTCGCCGTTGAGCGTCGTTTGATAGGTTCCGGGTTCTCCCGACCGGTTGGTCAAAAAGTAGCTGAGCGGCGTCATATTGTGCTGTTTGGCAATGCGGTCATAGGCCTCGACATTAACGACCGAGGTCTGCGCGCCGAGCGACACGGGCGCCGCCATCACGCCCTTGCCACCAGTTTCCTCATTTTCGATCTCATACTCGTAATAGACCATCGGAATCGTGTAGAGCACGGCCTTGTCACCCTCGCCGGCATGCGACTCATAGCTTACGCTTGCGCTGACCGTGCGCTCGCTCCGGTAGTCATAGCATCCCTCGGCGGCAAAATCGACTGAAGCATTCATCGCGACCAGGGGCGGGCCGGTCTGCACCTCGACGGCAACGCCCAACTCGGCGCCAATGGTATAGCCCTGGGATGTCCCCGTGCCCTTTTCCTCTCCGTATGACGTGCCGCCCAACACCAGATAGCCGTATGCCTGCTCCAGATCCTCAACATAGGGCGCATCCTGCAGCACGGCAAGCACGCGCGGGTTGGTATAGACCTTGTAGCGGTCCTTGTACGTGATCTTGACGCTGTCGTTGTCGACATCGGGCAGCGCGAGCGAGATAAATGTGCCGTAGGTAGTGCCGCGACGGTTGCTCTCGCTAATCACCTGCTCCTCGCCGCGGCGCACCTTTCCGTTCTCGTCGAGCGAAAAATGCGAGACGGTCATCCAATAGTAGTCATCGTTCTTGCGCAGGTCCTCGTCGCGGTGCTTGCCCACCACGGCGATAAAGCTCTCGTTATAGCGGTCCGAACCCGAGACGCTGCCCGCCTTGACGTCGCTGATCCACACCTGCTCTATACCCTTGTGGTCATGCTTGTTGCTGCTGTTGTATTGCTGACCGCTCATGCTCATGGTTCCGACCATGGACCCCAAGCCCTGAGCCCCGCTCTGTGCCGTGTTGCAGGCAAAGTCGCGGAACACATCGCCGCCCACGAGCACCTCGTCGACCGTCAGCTGCTCGGACAGGCCGTCAAGGTTGGCAGTGGCAAGGGCAATAGGCGCCAAGGTGCACGGATAGCGCTTATCCTGAGCGCCATCCTTCCATGCGCTGTTGGGCACATGCATCAGCCCATAGGAGGCGAGGAGCCCGTCTCTGTATTCCTTGCAATCGGAAAGCTTGAACTCGCCAGACTCCGAGTCAAAATACGCGTAGCGGTACAGCGCGCCGTACAGCCCCTTGCTGCCGTCAGAAGCGCCGTAATCAAAAGCGCTGCGTTGCCAGTCATAGCCCGCAAGAATAAGGCCCGTGACGGTTTCACCCGTCTTCTTTCCTTCTTCATCGTAGGCGGCAAACGTGCCGAACGTCGCATTCGCAGCGACCATGGTCTTGCCGTTCGCGGAGAGGGAGATTGCGCCCGCGTCGCCCAGAGCATCGACATGGACGAGCGCACCCTTGGATGCATCCCACGAAAACAGCTCGCAATGCGTCGACTTATCAATATTCTTCTTGCCGTAGGGTGCCGAGACCACGATGGCGAGGTCATCGCAAAAATCGCGATCGAGGTCGCCGGCCGCTAGCGAAACGACAGGAGCTGACTGAAGCTGCGTCCAGGAGTCGTTCCCGCCCTTGTTGTGCGTGGTGTAGTCCGCGGCGTTACCGGCATCGATCTTGACGACGCTTTGCTTCCAGTTGCCGCCCTCCAAGTCATACATGTCGGCTACAGCCTTGCGCACGCCGTTCTCGTCGACATAGCAGCCCGCGTAGACAAAAAGCTCGTCGACGCCGTCGCCATCGACATCGCCCGCCTCGACATCAAAGACGGCGTCGTGCTCTTGCAGGTAACCGGCATCCAGGTACTTAAAACGGCCTTCGTACATCATATTAGTGTTGACCGTCACCGGCAGGTGTGTGTCGAGAGTGCGCGTGCGCCCGTTGCTAAACGAGTAGAGGACCAGCTCAACCTTTCCGGCGTATGACTTGCCGTCAATCGTCGTGGAGGAACTGTCGCCGTAGGCACGGAGCTCGGCAACGCGGCTCTTTTTGCCCGTGCTGGCGTCGCTGCAGAACTCAACACTCGTGGCGTGAATGCCCGAGAAACCGTTGTTGTCGTTGGCGAGTACTGTTGAGGACTCATTGTTGCTTAGGTACGACCAGGTGCCGCCACCGTAGTCGCTATGCTTGTAGAGATCGCTGTTCGTATCGAAGTTGTTGACGTTTTGCCAGAACTTTGCGGCGCCCCACACACTTCCATAGCCATCGGTGAGTTTGCTGCTGCCGCCAATGTCACCGCGCTCGACGTTCTCGAGCTTGTCACGCAGAGTGTAGCGATTGCCATGGCTACCGTTAGCTGCCATATAGACCTCGCTGCGCGTGGCAAACGTCGTGGGGGTATCAGTGGAATAGGGGCCAACGGTATCGGCCGGAATGTCCTCGCTCGTGCCCAGACCCAGGGCTTGATAATCCTGCTCGGTCATATCGGTGATTGCAGGCGCATCTGCCGCCTGGGCAACCTGGGGCGCGGCCGTGAAGCAGGCGACGCTCGTGGCGATCAACGCAGCAAGCGCCGCCGTCCCAACAAGCGGGATTTTCGACAGCCTACGGATACGGGGGTGTGGAACGTACATGAGGGACCTCGCTTTATTCGAGTGGAGTGGACTCATTTTTACAAATGATACGTCCGATGCCCGATATCACGTGTCTCATTTTCGCCAACGGCGTGTCTCATTTTTGAGAATCCGAGATGCCGCGGAAATCTTATCCCAGCTCAAAGGCCATTTCTGGGATGTATTTTCCGTCGAGTGCCTCATCGGGAAACTGCATCCCATTTCAAGCGTCGATTCTGGGACGCACTTTCCCCTTAGACCCTCAACCGGAAACCGCATCCCACTTTGAGCGCAAATTCCGGGATGCATTTTCCGCTTGAGCCTCATTGGGAAACGGCGTCCCACTTTGAGGGCTGATTGTGGGATGCATTTTCCGGTTTTGCTCTCATTGGGAAAATGCATCCCGTTTCTTGACCGAATAATGGGACGCAATTTCCCGTTGGAGCGCCTTTGGGAAAGTGTGTCCCACTTCGACCGCCCAGAGTGGGATGCACTTTCCGCAAAGCACCTCAACGGGAAACTACGTCCCATTCCAAAGGCAAATTCCGGGACGCATTTTTCGAAAGCCTGCCCATCCGGAAAGCCCGTCCCACTTTGGACGCATCCGGGCACGGAACCATCGACCTATCAGGCCTCCCATCAATAAAGAGGCGTCCTTCCGGACGGCGGGGCACGAAGTTCATCGCGAGTTCCGCACGCAAAGAAGGCCACTTAATGTGG
>CABUUE010000012.1 GCA_902494685.1 uncultured Collinsella sp. | reverse complement strand
CTGAACGCCGGACCAGCCGGGCATGATCTCATTGGCATACGCGATGGCGCCCGTCTTGGGATCGACGACGCCGGCGGCACCGATCCCGACGCCAAGGACCTCGACATCGGGATTCGCCTCGAGAGCAGCTTTGATGGACGCCTCGATACGCTGGAAGACGGCCTCGCCGCCCTCCTGGGCCTCGGTAGGAACCTCGGCCTCAAAAACGGGATGGGGCACGCTGCCGTCAGCCGGGTACTCCATGATGGCAGTCGCGATCTTAGTTCCGCCGATATCGACAGAGCAGACGTACTTGTTCTCCATGTCGCTCTCCTTAGGAGATAAAAAAACAACTACAGGAAATGCGCCGTCAGGCTAGCCGTCACAGCGCGGTAAAGATTTTCCAGGCGCCCGAGATCGCCGAGAAACCGTGTGGCCATTGACCTAATGGGTCATGGCCGCACGGTTGAACGGCGAGGTCGGGTGCCCGGGGAAGCTTTACAGGAGACCGTTGTCCTGAAGGACCTTCTTAATCGCCTCGACGTTCTCGCCGGTCATGGCCTTCACCGGGCGCGGCATGGTCGGGCTGTCGAAGATGCCCATGAGGTTCATAGCGGTCTTGAAGGCGCCGACGCCACCGGCATAGCCCTGAACGCCAGAGGTGACATCCCAGATGTGCGAAATCTCATTGAGGCGATCCTGCTCGGCCTTGACGGTAGCCCAGTCACCAGCCTGGGCGGCCTTCCACTGACGCACGTAGCCCTCGGGCTCAACGTTGGCGAGACCCGGGACGGAACCGTCGGCGCCACCGAGGTAGGCGCCGTCGACAACAACCTCATGACCGGTGAGGATGCTCATCGGATGTCCGTTCTTCTCGTTCTCCTGAACGAGGTAGCGGAACGAGATGTCATCACCCGAGGAATCCTTGACGCCGGCCAGAACGCCCTCGGCGCCGAGCTTGGCAAGGAGCTTCCAGGGGAGCTTGGTGTGGACGCACACGGGGATGTCGTAGGCGAAGATGGGCAGGTCGAGTTCCTCATGCAGGATGCGGAAGTGCTCCTCGACCTCGGTCATGCCCTGCAGGGCATAGAACGGGCAGGTAGCGACGAGGGCATCGGCGCCCAGCTCCTGGGCGACCTTGCCGTGCTCGATCATGCGCTCGGTCTCGGTATCGATGATGCCGACCAGAACAGGCACGCGGTGATCGACGATGCGCACGGCCTCGGCGATAATCTGGCGACGGCGCTCGTCGGTAGAAAAGACGACCTCGCCCGAGGATCCCAGGAAGAACAGGCCATCGACGCCGGCATCGATCATGCGGTTGATGCTGCGCTCAAAGGAGGCAACATCGAGTTGGTGATCTTCGGTATCGGGAACAACGACGGGAGGGATAACGCCGGTGAATTTCTGAGTTGCCACAAGAATCTCCTTAGTTGTCTGGCGGGCGGCCCTATGCCACCCACTCTTGTTGGCAGTGTCCAGGCCGTCTAGGCCAAAGAACACGAGTAGAACGTTTGGTTAAAAAAGTCGACGACTTCGTTTTCGAACGCATTGATGCGCTCGTGAGCGTATTTTGCATAGATGATATGCCTCCGGTCACACTCAAGACCGTTGAATACGGCAAACTGATCCTTGGGATCGCTCACGGTATCCATAAGCGATGTGCCCATGAGCACCGATCCGCGCACCCGAGACGACAGCGCCTCGAGGCCGCCAGGAAGCGGATTGGCAACCGCCGTGCAGGCGAGGCCCCGCTCGTCCAGAGCAGAAACCGCCAGCGCGACTCCGCCGCCAAGACCCTCGCCCCATGCAAAGATGCGGTCGGGGTCCATGCCATCAAGATTGCGCGCAACCTTCGCCAACGCGCAGCCCCAACGGACGCGCTCGACAAAAGCGGGCGAAGAAATCCCCCGCCGCAGGTCGTCCGCACCAGCAACATCGTCATCCAGCGCGAGGACGGCATACCCCATGGCGGCAAATCTCGTCATGTGATGCCAGCCGCGCACAGGCCGATCGATGTCGTGGAACATCAGGCACAGCGGCACGCGCTCAGATACTCGGGCACGACCGACAGGCTCGATCAAACGAGCGCGAATCGCATCGTCACCGAGCTCAAAGGAGACCTCCGAGTAACGGGCGCAGGGGTTAACAAAGTCAATCGCCGTAATGGCCAGGCCTTGAATCTCAAGATTCGAAGCGCATGTCTCTAAATCAGAAACATCTGCTTGGACATCACCGCGCCAGTCCCGATATTCTGCGAGCCTTGACGAAACCGTTCCAGGAATTCCCACGAGTCCGGGGACAATCAGCTCGTCAACATTGCTCTCGCACTTAGACATGAGCCTCCCCTCCCTTGCAGAAAAACGGAATGATCAGATCGTCAAAATCCTGAATCTCCTCGTGGCCAAAGCCTTCAAAGAACTCATGACGCTTTTCGCAGGTCAGGTTGTTATAGACCGCAAACTGCGTCGCTGGCGGACAGACGATATCGGCTGTGCCGGTGCCAAACAGCACGGGGCATTTGACCATAGGGGCAAAGTTCTTGGAATCGAAGTACGCCAGCTTGGCATAGGCTTCGTCAATACGAGTCGAGTCCTCGTCAAACCAGCGAGACCAATAGCGCAGGCCCTCGTAGGCAATGTCGTCGGCATCCAAATCCCAGACTAGGCGGAAATCTGACAGGAAGGGATAGAGGATGGCGGCACGATTGATAAGCTCGCTGTTAAGCGCGCAGGTCGCAATGCCCAAACCGCCGCCCTGCGACGCGCCGTTCACAAACACACGCGCAAGATCGATGCCCTCGAGCTCGCGAACGATGCGGCACAGGATGCGAATATCTTGGTGCAAGCGGACATAGTAGAGGTTGGCCGGGTCGCCGTCGATACCGGCGACGATATGACCGGCAACCGTTGTGCCCTCAAATCCACCAATGTCCTCGGAGGGACCTCCTTGGCCGGGGCAGTCGAGGGCGATGAGTGCCATGCCCATGCCCGCAAACGACGCCTGCTCAAACCAGCTGCGGCTTGCACCCGGATACCCATGGAACTGAAGTACCAATGGCACGGGCTCGTCCGAGACAGGTTTAAGGTACTTGGCATGCAGGCGCGCGCCACACATGCCGGTATACCAGAGGTCGAAAAGCTGGCAGGTCGCGGCATCGGCGACCGATACCGTCTCGATCGCATAGTCAAGCCCGACGGCGTCGGCCTCGGCCATGCGATCCTTCCAAAAGAGATCGAAATCTGATGGACGGGGCATGGCGCCTCGATATCCACCAAATTGATGTTGTAGCTCCTGAGCGCTTGGCATGGCTCGTGAACCCAACCTTTCGAAATCGCAACGGAGGTGCGCCCGGCAAGGGAACCGGGCGCACGGGAGGGAAAGCGAGGCTACTCGCCGAGCTTGGGATGCAGCAGCGACGGCGCAGCGCCGAGCAGCATCTTGGTGTAGGGGTCCTGGGGGTGCTGGAAGACCTGCTTGGCCTCGCCCTGCTCGACGATCTTGCCACCATTCATAACGATGATGTCGTCAGAGATATAGCGGACCGTCTGGATGTCATGGCTGATGAACACCATGGCCAGGCCGAGCTCCTTCTTAAGGTCGGTCAGCAGGTTCAGAATCTGTGCGCGGACCGAAACGTCCAGAGCCGAGGTGGGCTCGTCGGCGATGATGGCATCGGGGTTCAGCGACAGGGCACGGGCAATTGCGACGCGCTGACGCTGGCCGCCCGAAAGCTGACCGGGAAGAACCTCGGCGGCGGAGCTGGGCAGACCGGTGAGCTCCAGGAGCTCCTTGACGCGCTTCTCCTGCTCGGCCTCGGTACCCAGGTTGTGGACGCGCATGGGGTCGAGCAGCTGCTCGCGAACGACCATGCGGGGGTTGAGCGCCGTGGCCGGGTTCTGGAACACGACCGAGATGACGCGACCCATGTGGCGACGGTCCTCGGCGGTACGTTTGGTAACGTCCTTGCCCTTAAAGTAGACTTTGCCGCTCGTAGGGGCCTGCAGGCCGCACATGACGTTGGCGGTGGTGGACTTACCGCAACCGGACTCGCCGACGATGCCGATCGTCTGACCGGGCATGAGCTTAATCGTTACACCCTGGACGGCATGAACCAGGTTGGGGTGCAGAATCGAGCCGGTACGGGTCCTAAAGGTGACGTGGACGTCATCAAGGAAGATGATCGGCTCGACGCCGTTGACTGCGGTCTCGCTCATCTACATCACCTCCGCGTGAGGGGTCAAACCATTTGCCTTGAGCACCTCGTCGGGGAGCTCGGAATAGAAGTGCTCGGTGCCGGGCACGCGCTTGAAGACCGGACGGGTGTCCAGGCCAATACGCGGATGGCTCGAGCGGGGCGCGAAGCGATCGCCCTTGGGGAAATCGCGCGGGCTCGGAACGGCGCCGGGCACCTGGTGCAGGCGACCCGAACCGCTCTCGATGGACAGAACGGAACCCAGAAGACCGCGGGTGTACTCGTGGATCGGGTTGGTGAGCAGCTCCTTGGTGGGTGCCTGCTCGATAACCTGGCCAGCGTACATAACCGTGATGTTATGGGCAACCTCGGCGACCAGAGCCAGGTCATGCGAAACGAAGATCATGGCAAAGCCGAGCTTGGCCTGAAGATCGTTGAGCAGCTTGATGACCTGCTTCTGGACGGTAACGTCCAGAGCGGTCGTGGGCTCGTCGCAGATGACCAGCTTGGGGTCGCGGGTAAGGGCCATAGCGATCAGGACACGCTGACGCTGGCCGCCGGAAAGCTCGTGCGGATAGCTCTCGAGCGTGCGCTTGGGATCGAGGCCGACGAGCTCCAGGAGCTCCTCGGCGCTGCGGGTTCCGCCGCGCTTGGTGAGCTGCTTCATCTGGGCAGAGATGAGCATGGAGGGGTTGAGCGAGGACAGGGCGTCCTGATAGACCATAGCGATATCGGTACCGCGCAGGCCGAACCACTCCTTCTTGCTCATCTTGAGCAGGTCGCGACCCTCCCAGAGAACCTCGCCGGAAAGATGCTCGTCATCGTCGGTCAGGCCCATGATGGCCAGCGTGGTGATGGACTTACCGCAACCGGACTCGCCCACCAGGCCCATGGTCTGACCAGGACGAACGTCAAAGTTGACATGGTCGACGACGTTGATATCACCGTGATGCTCAAACTGGATGCAGAAGTCACGGACCGAGAGAATCGGTTCGACAGACTCGTCGGGCACGTGGCGATCGTCACGCTTGAGCTCGACATCGCGCAGGGCGCCAAGGCGAGCGGAGAGGGACTGGGCCTGCTCCTTGTAGGCGCGAACGGGGTCGGAGACCAGCAGGTCGGCCTCGCGACGCTTGGAGGAATCGGTAGGATCCAGGGCAGCGGAGGGAGCAGCGGCCATGGCGTCGGTAATGCCCTCGGAGAGGATGTTGAGCGCCAGGCAGGTGATCATGATGGCCAGGCCCGGGAACAGCGCCTGCCACCAACGGCCGGCGAGCACGCCGCCGCGGGCGTCGGCGAGGATGTTACCCCAGGTAGCGGTGGGCTCCTGGATACCAGCGCCGATGAAGGTCAGCGAGGCCTCGAAGATGATGGCGTCGGCGACCAGGGTAACGGTGAAGACCATGATCGGGGCGATGCAGTTACGCAGAACATGCTTGATCAAAATCCACGGAGCCTTGGCGCCGGAAACGATGACCGCGCGGACATAGTCCTCGCCGTACTCGGACACGATGTTGGCGCGCACGATACGGGCAATCTGCGGAGTGTACATAAAGCCGATGGCGAAGATGATCGACGGCACAGAGTTGCCCAGGATGGAGACGAAGACGGCCGCGAGGGCGATGCCCGGGATGGACATGATGATGTCCAGGATACGCATGATCGTCTCGGAGACGGCCTTGCGCGAAACCGCTGCAAGGGCGCCCACGACCGAGCCGCAAACTAGAGCCATGGCAGTGGCGCCAAAGCCGATGATCAGCGAGTAACGACCACCGTAGAGCATACGCGACAGAATGTCGCGACCCTTATCGTCGGTACCGAAGATAAATCCGTTGCCGGGAGCCTGGCGAGCCGTAAAGATCTCGACCGGGCTATAGGGGGCAAGAAGGGGCGCCAGAATCGCAGTCAGGGCGACCAGCACCAGCACGACGGCGGCAATCTTAGAAGACAGCGTCATCTTCTTCCAGCCACCGAGCTTGAGCCCCTTGGAGGCAGCCTTCTCGAGCTGCTCGGTTTGCTTCTCTCGAATCTTTACCATAATCTACACCGTCCTGATGCGCGGGTTGATGAGCAGGTAGAGCATGTCAACCACGATGTTGATGATGATGAAGGCAAGAGCAACGACGATAACGACGCCCTGAACCAGGTTCGCCTCGTTGCCCTGAACGCCCTGCAGAATCGCGGTGCCCATGCCGGGGAGGTTGAAGATAACCTCGATGACGACGGCGCCGCCCATGAGGTAACCGATCTTAAGACCGAGGGTGGTGACCGGGGTGATCAGCGCATTGCGAAGAACGTTGATGCCGACGACGACCTTCTCGGGAACGCCGGCGCCGCGAGCCATACGGACATAATCCTTGTCGAGCTCCTCGACCATGGCGGTACGCACGATACGAGTCATCTGGCCCGTCAGCGGAAATGCCAAGGCGATAGCGGGCATGATCATACGTCCCAGATAGCCAACCGGATTCGTGGTGAAGTGAGGCAGAGCACCCGATGCCGGGAGCACCTTAAGGTAGGAAGAGAACAGCAGGATCAACAGAACGGCAAGCCAGAACGACGGGGTTGCCAAGCCGGCGATGGAAAAGACGCGGATCACTTGGTCCGGCCATTTGTCGCGATACAGTGCCGCGATGACGCCGAGCAAAAACGAAACGACCGCACCGATGGCAAGACCGATGAAGGTCAGCTGCATCGTGACGGGCAGGGCCGTGGAGATGCGCTTGGCAACGGAGTTGCGAGCAGCACCATAGGTGCCCATGTCGCCATGAATCAGATCGCCCATATAGCGCACGTAGCGCACGGGCCAGGGGTCGTCCAGACCATACTTCTCATGGTACTCGGCAACCGCCTCGGGCGAGGCACCGTCACCCAACGCCGTGTAGGCGGGGTCGGTCTTGGAGAACGACATAAGGAAGAACACCAGGACGGTGACGCCCAATGCCATGATCGGCAGCGCCACAAGACGCCTTCCAATCAAACGTAGCAAGTTGTTCACGTTCTCTCCCCTTTCTTTTGTCGGTAGGACCAACTGGTATATGAGTACGGGTACTCATTACAAGACCCGAGCGACATCGTTGCCGCCCGGGTCTTTGTTTCAACTATGAGGATACGGTCCCAACGACCGACATCCTGCATACAGACTCAAGCGAGTCTTACGCCTTGACGGTCGCAACGCCCCTGAAGGACATGCTCGTCGTGCCGATGCCCTTGAAGCCATCGAGGGCCTCGCCGTTGGGCGCAGTGGACGGATCGTCCCAAGAAGCGGAGACGGTCTTGACATGGACAACGGGGTACAGAACGGCGTTGTCGGCAATGATGTCGAAGCACTCGTTCCACTTCTTCTGCTGCTCGTCGCCCTCGGCGGCAAGAGCCTCATCCATGAGGCCGTGGAGCTTCTGCCACTCAGCGGACTCCTTCCACGGGCAACGGGTCTGCATCCAGACGTTGTCGCCGTACCACCAGTTGAGCAGCAGGTCGGGGTCGGCGCCGAAGCAGGAAGGATCGCCAGGGGCAAGGAGGATATCGTAGGCCTCGCCGCCGTCGATGGCAGCGTAGGTGGCCGGCGAGGTATCGGTCTGGATGGTCACATCGAAGCCGAGAGCGTCGAGGTCGTTCTTGACCTGGGCGGCCATGCCCTTAATCTGCTCGTTGTCGGTGGTGCGCAGGGTGATGGCACCCGGGGTGATGCCAGACTCCTCGATGAGCTTCTTAGCCTTCTTGGCGTCGGTCTTGTACACCGTGGAAGCCTCATGATAGTTGGTGAAGCTCTTGGGCAGGTAGCAGCTGGCAGCGGTGGCAAGGCCGGCGAAGGTGTTGCTGACCATCTTCTCGGTGTCGAGCGCATACATGACAGCCTGACGGACCTTGACGTTGTTCCAAGGCTCCTTGGCTACGTTGAACATGATGAAGCGGGTGCCGAAACCCTGAACGTTATCGATCTTGCAGCCGGCGCTCTCAAGCTGGTCGACGGCGTCAGCGGTAACGAGCTCCATAACGAGCGTGGAGCCCTCCTGCTGAGCGGTAACGCGAGCGGTGGGGTCGGTCAGGATGCTGTACTGGATCTTCTTATCCTCGGCAGCGTACTCACCGTTGTACTCGGGGTTGGGAACCAGGGTGATCTCGGTATCGGAGATAGAGTCGTACATCCAGGGGCCGGAGCCGATCGGCTGCTTGGCGCGATCCTCCTCGGTCTGGGTGGCCGGGGTAACGCGGACGATGGCCAGACGATCCTTGAGCAGGGAGAAGTTGGGGACCTTGGTCTTGACCGTCACGGTGCTGGCGTCCTTGGCCTCGATGGACTCGAAGGGCTGGAAGAACGGAGCATAGGTAGCGGAAGCGGCGCAAGCGGTGTAGGAGGCGACGACATCGTCAGCGGTGACCTCGGTGCCATCAGAGAACTTGGCGCCCTTGCGGATGGTGACCTCGAAAGTGGTGTCGTCCACAGACTTGGGATCGTCGGTGGCGAGCTCGTTGAAGGTGCTGTAGTCGTGGTAATCGATGCCGTAGAGGCCCTCGACGACGTGCCAGTTAGCACCCAGGCCCACAGCGGAGCCGGTGCTGGCGGGATCGAAGCTGGACGGAGCGTAAGCGGAACCAGCGGTGATCACGCCGCCGCCACGGTTGGCGGAATCGGTGGAACCGGAAGCGGAACCCTCGTCGCTAGAGCTGCCACCGCAGCCGGTGAGACCAAGCCCTGCGACAGCAGCGACGCTGCCGGTGAGGCCGAGGAACGAACGCCTGGACATACCCTTGTTGATGATGGCCATGTCTTCTCCTATCAATAGAGAATCTTACTCGGGAGCACCTAGACTTGCCCCCGCGCAACTTGCGGACGATATATACCTTACCTACCGACGAACCCAACTGAGGTGCCGCGCTCGGCGACCGATACATACATACGCTTGAACGGTATTTACTACCGTTCACCGAATTCGTTGACAAACGATTCGCCAGACAGTATGTATCGGCGAGGTGAGATATCAGTCTTCGTCAACCCGCAGGATAGCAGGGTTTTCGCTTGGGTTAGTCAAACGTTTTAGCGTTAATAAAACCCGAAACCAGCAGGCAATCATGGCGAAATAAATGGTTGAAAATCGCGCAATCATGTATATCAGTTGTTTAGACTCGTGTTTAGCTATCGGAATGGCCAGCCGCCGCCTCGGCGCGCTCGGCATTCCATGCAACGAGCGCCTCGTGGACCGCCTTGGCAACATCGGCAGGTATGCCGCGAACTTCCGCGATCTCTTGCTCGCTCGCCGCGCGCAAACGCTTCATCGAGCCAAAATGGCGCATAAGGGCACGTTTTCTGGTGGGTCCCACGCCTGGAACGTCATCGAGTACCGAAACCGTCATGGCTTTATCGCGCAACTCGCGGTGGAACGTAATGGCAAATCGGTGGGACTCATCGCGTACCTGTTTAATTAGATAGAGCGAAGCAGACCCGGTCGGCAGCACGACAGGAGTCTCGTCCCAAGGCACAAAAACTTCCTCGTCGGCCTTCGCCAAGCCACAAACTGGTATATCGAGCCCAAGAGCCTCAAGTTGCTTGATCGCAGCGGTCAATTGCGGCTTACCGCCATCGACAACGAGCAAATCGGGGCGCGAGCCAAAGCGCTCGTCGGCCATGCGCTCGGGAGCATAGCGTCGTCCCAAAACCTCGGACATCGACACGAAGTCGTTTGCCTCGTCCAATTCGGCCTGAATTTTAAAACGACGGTACTGGCTCTTGTCGGCGCGCCCGTTGGTAAACACCACCATCGAGGCGACCGTAAAGGTGCCATGCAGTGTAGAGATATCGAAGCACTCGATACGCAACGGCGGAGATGGCAGCGCCAACGCACTTTCGAGCTCCAGGAGCGCTTGATTGGTGCGGTCGTCAGCGTACCCCGTTCGCATCATGTAGCGCATGAGGGCATGGCGCGCATTTTTGGATGCCATATCGAGCAGACGGTGCTTTTCGCCACGCTGCGGCCTATGGAGATGGCAGGAACGCTCACGCTTGCCCGCAAGCCACTCCCCCAGCGCCTCCGCATCCTCAAGCTCGACGGAAAGGTTGACCTCAGCTGGAATATCAGCCGTCTCGTCGTAATAGCGCTTAAGAAAGCCCGATTGAAGTTCCTCTTCGTCAACATCAAGACCCTTGTCGAGAATGAACTCGCAGGTGCGAACTGTTCGGCCCTCGCGAACGACGAAGACGCAAGCGGCGGAGATGGTCTCCTCGCGATAGAACCCGATGACATCGATATCGACACTGGAGGGAAAAACGACTTGCTGACGATCGTCCAGACCCCTGATGACCTCCAAACGACGTTTGACGCGTGCCGCGCGCTCAAAGTCGAGCGCCTCGGCGGCATCCGTCATCTCCGAGGTCAGCTCATCGACGACATCCTTGCGATGGCCCGACAAAAAGCGCTCGACACGCTTGACGTTCTTGGCATAGTCTGCCGGGGAAATCGCGCCGACACACGCACCCGGGCCGCGCCCGACATGGTAGTCAAAGCAGGGACGCCCGTTTTGCGCGCAAATCATATTGACGATGTCTTCCTCGCCCTTGTGGGACTCGACGATACGACGACAACGACGCCACTCCGCACAGGATGCGGAGCAGATGGGGATAACCTTGCGCAGCGTATCTATCGTCTCACGTGCCGCACGGCTATCGGTATAGGGTCCAAAATAGCGCGTTCCCGGCTTATGACGCTCACGCGTATATTTGATAGCGGGATACAGGTCGCCCTTTGTAATGGCGATAAAGGGGTAGCTCTTGTCATCCTTGAGGTCGACGTTAAAGTACGGATGGTACTGACCAATCAAATTGCGCTCGAGCACCAACGCCTCATGCTCGGTCTCCACCACGATATAGTCAAAGCTCGCCACCAGCTGCATCATCAGCGGGATCTTTTGACGCTCATCCTGCAGTGTCACGTATTGACGCATGCGGGCGCGTAGGTTTTTCGCCTTGCCCACGTAGATGACATCGCCCTTGGCATCCTTCCAAAGGTAGCAACCGGGTTGTGTGGGAACGCGCGAAACCTGCTCGGCAAGCGTTGGAATGTTGTCGTGACCGGCCACGCGCACCTACTTGCGACGAAGCAGCGCCGAGACCTCGGGCATCTTAAGGACGACGGCAAGGCCAAAGGTAACAGCAAGCGAGACGACACCCGCAACGCAAACGTAGCCAAGAGTAATCAGAATCGAGCCACCAAGTGCCCCGACAAAGAGTTCAAGCGCCCACATGACGCCGGCGCCTGCGGCAGCACCCAGGCCGCCGAGCAAAAGGCCAAAGAAACCGCCATGCAGGATAGATTTGACCTGAAGGCCACGCAAGCGACGACGCAGCCACCACAGCGAACAGCCGACCAAGATCACGTAGTCGACAACATACGAAAGCGCGATTGCCGGCATACCGAAGCCCAGCACAACGCCAAACAGCAGAACCGAGCCGGCCTGGCCGATGGCAGAATACAGGCAATATCGGCTATAGGGCTTCATGTCGAGCAAGGCAGAGAAGCTCTTCTGCATCAACACGACCACGCCGTAGAGCGGCAGCGAGAACGCCAGGTAGACAAGGAACTCGGACACCAGCGCCACGCCGGACTCATCAAACTTGCCGGCACAGTAAATCATGTTGAGCGGACGCGCGAAGACAATCAGGTACAGCGCGAACGGAATCAGGAAGAACAGCATCTGGGCGACGCCACGCGAAATGCCCGTGCGAACGCTGTCGTAATCCTTCTCCTGTGCGTCGTGAGAGAGCTCGGTATAGAGCGCCGTCGAAAGCGAGGCGGCAATCAGCGCGTAGGGTAGCGTGTACCACAGGCGCGCATAGGCGATGACGGAAGGACCAGTCTCGGGCTGGACCACCAGCGCGGCAGCGTTGGTGATAGAAGTCGAGACAAACATGCACACCGTGGCGAGCAGCGTCGGGATACCGAGCGCAATCGTCTGGCGCAGCGCGGGGTCCTTAAAGTCGATATGGATATGGGGATGCACGCCGTGCTTGCCAAGCGCGGGGATCTGACATGCCATCTGAACAAAGACACCGAGGGTCGTACCGGCCGCAATCAAGATGATGCCGGCACGTTCACCAAACTGTGCGGACACGGGCGCAAAACCCATAAAGCTCGCAATGACGATCACATTGTTGAGGACCGGGGCAAACGTCGACCAGAAGTAGTCGCGGTGTGCGTTGAGAACGCCCGAGAACACCGAGCCCAAACCATAAAACAGAATCTGGATGGCAAAGAAACGGAACATGAACGCAGCGGTATCCATGCTGCCGCCGTCACCCGAAAGGAACGATTGCGTCCAGATAAAGCCCGGGGCGAACACGGTCCCCAGCAACGAAATGCCACCCAGCACCAAAAGCAGAATGCCGAGCAGGTTGCCCACGTACTCGTTCGAGGCCTCGCGACCCTGCTCACGCCTCACGCCCATGTACACGGGCAAAAACGCCGTCACGAGCATGCCGCCCATCACGAGTTCGTAGAGCATATTGGGCAGGTTGTTGGCGACCTGATAGGAGGACGAGAGTAGCGACATGCCGATAGCGGCCGCCATTGCCCACGTGCGGATAAAACCGGTGACGCGAGACACGATGGTCAGGATGGTCATAAGCCCGGCGGAACGACCAACCGTGGAGTAGTCCGACGAGCCCATGTCGTCAGTGTCATCTCGCGACGAAGAAGCTTCGGATGAGGGTGTCTGAGGCGCAGATTCTTTTGCAAAATGAGTTCCGCGCTTCAATTCTTCCTGCGGCATCGCTCAGTCCTCTCTCGTAATCGCGGCAACCGTCGCCCCGCAAAATGCAATTAAATCATCGGGTGCAAGCTCGAGCTGATAACCACGCTTGCCTCCCGAAATAAAAATGGTATCCCAAAGGACGCATGTCTCATCAATGAGCGTCCGGTAGCGTTTTTTCATACCGACCGGGCTGCAGCCGCCGCGAACGTAGCCAGTCGCCGCAAGCAAATCCTTCACATGCATCATGGCCAAGGACTTCTCCCCCGCGGCACGCGCGGCGGACTTTAGATCGAGCTCGTCGGCAACAGGGATGCAGCACACGACATAGTCGTTGGACGGTGTCACGCAGACCAAAGTCTTAAATCCTTGACCGGGCTCCTCGCCAAGCTGCTCCGAAATCGCGACCCCCAGGCCCACCGACTCATCACCATCGTCTTCGTACGTATGTAGAACATAGGAAATGCCGGCGCTTTCCAGCTCGCGCATCGCATTGGTTTTTGGCGTCTTTACAGCCTTTGCCATGACATATCCTTTCCCTCGCATTCGGACGCAAGGATTAAGTATATGTCCAATTCGACTGCATACGTCACTTCGGCACAGCAAGCGCCATCGAATCACAAGGAGACGATGGCGCCCATGAACTGAATCGCCTATTTATTGAACATCAAGTTGAGCCTGACGCTCCCGGTCGCGCCTGAGCAACGGCGCCAAAAACTTGCCCGTATAACTCTGCGGACAGTCCGCAACCTGCTCCGGTGTGCCCGAAACCACGACGGTTCCGCCGCCGTTACCGCCCTCGGGACCCATATCGATCAGGCGGTCGGCAACCTTGATGACATCAAGGTTGTGTTCAATCACCAGCACCGTGTTGCCCGCATCGACCAAGCGCTGTAGCACATCGAGCAGCTGGCGGACGTCCTCAAAATGAAGGCCGGTCGTCGGCTCGTCCAAAATATAGAACGTCTTGCCCGTCTGGCGTCGATGAAGCTCCTTGGCGAGCTTCACACGCTGCGCCTCGCCGCCCGAGAGCGTCGTGGCGGGCTGGCCTAGGCTCACGTAGCCCAAGCCTACATCGTACAGCGTCTGGAGTTTGCGCTTAATCTGCGGGATATTCCCAAAGAAGGCCAGCGCCTCGGTGACGCTCATGTCTAGCACGTCCGAGATGGTCTTGCCACGGTAGGTGACCTCGAGTGTCTCGCGGTTGTAGCGTTTACCGCCGCAAACTTCGCAAGGAACGTAGATATCGGGAAGGAAGTGCATCTCGATCTTGATCTGTCCGTCGCCCTTGCACGCCTCACAGCGCCCGCCACTCACATTAAAGGAGAAACGACCAGGCGAGTAGCCGCGCGCCTTCGACTCCGGCGTACTCGCAAACAGCGCGCGAAGATCATCCCACAGGCCGATATAGGTAGCAGGGTTGGAACGCGGCGTACGGCCAATCGGCGACTGGTCGATATCGATAACCTTATCGATACACTCGATGCCCTCGATTTTCTTATACGGACCCACAGGGCGCGTCGAACGGTGAATGGCATTCGTAAGGGCAGGCGCAATGGTGTCGGTAACCAGGGAGCTCTTGCCCGATCCCGACACGCCGGTAACAACCGTAAGCGTACCAAACTCGATCTTGGCGGTAACGTTTTTGAGGTTGTTGGCTCGAGCGCCCGTAATTTTAAGGCAGCCGCGACCGGGCTTGCGCCGTTCATCAGGCACCCGGATCATTCGTTTGCCGGTCAGATAAGCGCCCGTCATCGACTCAGGACAAGCCATGATATCGGCAGG
>CABUUE010000011.1 GCA_902494685.1 uncultured Collinsella sp. | reverse complement strand
CCGCCGGCGCCGCCGTGCCCACCATCTCGCGCGGACGCGTGACCTTTGTCGATGCCGCCTTGCCGCAGGGCGTAGTGGTGACCGATGCCAACCTGGCCGTGTTCTCGATCGCCGACCTCAACGCCCGCATGGATGCCAACCGCGCGCGCAGCCGCCGTAAGGTGGACATTACGCAGATCACGTTCCCGTTTAAGCCGGGCGACTACGTGGTGCACGCCACTCACGGCATCGCGCTCTTTAGCGAGATCGCGCGCCAGGAAGTGGGCGGCAAGGAGCGCGACTACTTCTTGCTGGAATATGCCGACGGCGACAAACTCTACGTGCCGCTCGAGCAAGTCGACCGTATCACGAGATACGTCGGTCCCGACGGCGACAAGCCGCGCCTGACCAGGCTCAACACCGCCGACTGGACGCGCGCCACCAACAAGGCGCGCAAGAACGCCAAAAAGCTGGCGTTTGACCTGGTCGATTTGTATACGCGCCGCTCGTCGATTACCGGTATCGCCTGCCCGCCCGATACACCCGAGCAGATTGAGATGGAGGAGAGCTTCCCCTACGACGAGACGCGCGACCAGCTGGAGGCCATCGCCGACATCAAGGCCGACATGGAGGCGCCCAAGCCCATGGACCGCCTGCTGTGCGGCGACGTGGGCTTTGGCAAGACCGAGGTCGCCCTGCGCGCGGCGTTTAAGTGTGTGGACTCCGGCCGTCAGGTCATGGTGCTCTGCCCCACGACCATTCTGGCCCAGCAGCACTACGAGACCTTCTTTGAGCGCTTTGCCCCGTTTGGCCTCGAGGTCGAAGTGCTCAGCCGCTTCCGCACCCCGGCGCAGCAAAAGCGTGCGCTTAAGGCGTTTGCCGAGGGCACGATTGATGTGCTCATCGGCACGCACCGCTTGCTTTCTGCCGACGTGAACCCCAAGAACCTGGGCATGGTGATCATCGACGAGGAGCAGCGCTTTGGTGTGCAGCACAAGGAGCAGCTCAAGAACCTGCGCGAGCAGATTGACGTGCTCACGCTTTCGGCAACGCCGATTCCGCGAACCATGCAGATGGCCACGAGCGGCGTGCGCGACATGAGCCTGATCACGACGCCGCCGACCGGGCGTCGTCCCGTGATCGTGCACGTGGGGGAGTACGACCCCGATGTGGTGAGTGCGGCGATTCGCCTGGAGGTGGGCCGCGGCGGTCAGGTGTATTACGTGTCCAACCGCGTCAAGACCATCGACGACGCCGTGGCGCGCGTGCACGAGGCCGCGCCCGAGGCGCGCGTGGGCGTGGCGCACGGCAAGATGAGCCCGCGCGAGGTCGAGGACGTGATGATCGAGTTCGCGACCAAAAAGATCGACGTGCTCATCGCCACGACCATCGTGGAGAGCGGTATCGACAACGCGACCGCCAACACGCTCATCATCGAGGATTCGCAGCGCTTGGGCCTGGCACAGCTCTACCAGCTCAAGGGCCGTGTGGGCCGTTCTGCCACGCAGGCCTACGCGTACTTTATGTTCCCGGGCGAGCTGCCGCTCACCGAGGAGGCTACGGCACGCCTGACTGCACTTTCCGAGTTCCAAGACCTAGGCAGCGGCATGCGCATCGCCATGCGCGACCTGGAGATCCGTGGTGCCGGTTCGCTCATGGGTGCCGAGCAGCATGGTAACCTGTCGAGCGTGGGCTTTGACCTGTTTACGCAGATGCTGGGACAGGCCGTGGCCGAGGCGCGCGGCGACGACGATGCCGGCGTGGAGGCGGCGAGCGTGGGCATCAACCTGCCGGCCGACTACTTCTTGTCCGAGGAGTACCTGCCGGCGGTGGATCAGCGCGTGCTCGTGTACCGTAAGCTCGCGGCGGCCGAGGACCTGGAGAGCATCGATGGGGTGCAGGAAGAGACCGAGGCCGCGCATGGCGAGCTGCCGCTGGCGGGACTCAACCTGTTCAATCGCGCACGAATCCGCATTCGCGGCGAGCGCCTTGGGCTCGAGAGCGTCACGCTCAGTGGCGGCCGCATCACGTTTTTGGGCGTCGACGTGCCCAAGAAGGTGGCCTTTGAGCTTAAGACCCGCTATGGCGCGGTGAACTTCCCCAAGAGCCGCAAGCTGTCGGTGCCCTACAAGGCGGGCGCTGGCGCGGGCAGCGGCCTGGGTCGCGGCCTCGACGCCAACGACGGCACCGGCCCGGTGGCGGCGGCGCTCATGCTGCTGCAACAGCTGGGCGCTAGTGATGATGACTAGCGAGTCGACGCTGCAAACACCCCATTTGGGTACTCTGGCTCCATCGAAAGGAAAGCATGTTCGGATACATCTATAAGAAAGATGTCGCCATTATCGCGGTTGTCCTGTGTCTTTGTCTGGGCGTGGGCAGTTTCTTCGATTATCAGATCTCGAGCGCGCTGTTCAATATCGGCAGCATGTACGGTCGCTTTATCGAGGCCGCCGGCGAGCTGCCGTTTGAGCTGACGGCGAGCATCGCGGGCGTTATGCTCGTGCGCGCGGTGCGTCCCGACTCCAGGGGGAGCAAATGGCTCGCTGTGCTCGGCATCCTCGTCAACGTTGGCCTGACCGGCTACGAGATCGTTTCGTCCCTGAGGGTTGGCGGCAAACTCATCGCGGCTCAGTTGGTGCTGACGTTTGTGCTGGTCATCGTCGCCAACCTTATCGTCTATCGCCTCACGCGCGCGACTGAGCCCGACGAGCTTACGCGCTGGGCGTTGATGGTGCTTGCCGTGTGGGTCGCTCAGGCCATTATCCTCAACGTGATCGTCAAGCCGCTGTGGTCGCGTCCGCGCATGCGCGTGATCGAGGTCACACCGGGGCTCAATTTTCAGCCGTGGTGGGTGATCGGCAACCCCGACAAGTGGAGTTATATTGCGGCCGGCGTAATCAAGGACGGCTTTAAGTCGTTCGCGAGCGGGCACACCGCGCATGCGGCGATCGGTCTTATGCTCGCCGGGCTTCCCGCGGCGGCCTTTAAGGAAAAACCGTCGCGCCGTCGCGTGGTCTTTTGGGCGGCGGTTGTGGTCGCGGCGCTCGTCGCCTTTGGCCGCATCGTGATCGGAGCGCATTTTTTGAGCGACGTGAGCTGCGGTTTTGCCCTGGTACTGGCACTTGAGTGCCTTGCCGCACGCATTGCCTATCCCAACGGCGTACAATAGCTCCGTTTGAATCATCTGGCCGATACCCGGTAAGAGAGGATTGCCATGCTCGCGTTTAACAACGATTATTCCCACGGCGCACATCCGGCAGTGCTGCAGGCGCTCGTCGACACCAATATGGAGCCGCAGCCCGGCTACGGTACCGATGCGCACACCGAGCGTGCCAAGCAGCTTATCCGCGAGGCCTGTCAGGCCCCCGATGCCGACGTGTTTTTTCTGGTGGGCGGCACGCAGGCCAACGCGACGGTGATTGACATGCTGCTCGCGCCGTACGAGGGCGTCGTTGCTGCCGAGACCGGCCACGTCGCCTGCCACGAGGCGGGCGCCATCGAGTTTGGCGGCCACAAGGTGCTCACCATCCCCGGCTACGAGGGCAAGATGCACGCCGAGGATCTGGAGAACTATATCCAGGTGTTCTACGAAAACGAGAGCTACGAGCACACGGTGTTCCCGGGCGCCGTGTATGTGAGTCTATCGACCGAGTACGGCACGCTGTACTCCAAGGCCGAGCTCGCGGCGATTCACGCAGTGTGCCAGAAGCGCGAGATTCCGCTGTTTGTGGATGGCGCCCGCCTGGCCTATGCGCTGGCGGCCGATGAGTGCGACATTACCCTGCCCGAGCTGGCGCAGCTGTGTGACGTGTTCTACATCGGCGGCACCAAGTGCGGCGCTTTGTGCGGCGAGGCCGTGGTGTTCTGCGGCATGCACGCCCCGGCGCACCCCATTCCGCGTATTAAGCAGCACGGTGCGTTGCTGGCCAAGGGCCGCCTGACGGGTGTGCAGTTCGAGGCTCTTTTTACCGACGGCCTGTATTTTGAGATTGGTCGCCAAGCGATCGAAACCGCGCAGGCGCTTCGTCGCGTGCTGCACGAGCGCGGCTACCAGTTCTTCTTGGAGACGCCCACAAACCAGCAGTTTGTGATTCTGCCCAACGAGGACATGGCGCGTATTCGCGAGCATGCGGCGATCGAGTACTGGGAAAAGTACGACGATACCCACACGGTGGTGCGTTTTTGCACCAGCTGGGCCACGACGCAGGAGGACATCGACGCGTTGGCGGCTGTCCTGTAGCCTGATGTAATGACGAGGGGCCGCCTTGCGCTGGGTTTGGCGCAAGGCGGCCTTTGTTTTTGGGGAGAAGGGTTGTATGACCGAGATATCTGAGCCGACGATTCGCCTGGCGACGCCCGATGATGCGCCGGCGTTGCTTGCCATCTATGAGCCGTATGTGCGCCAGACGGCGATTACCTGCGAATACGAGGTGCCGAGCGTTGAGGAGTTCGCCGGGCGCATCGAGCGTACGCTCAAGCGCTATCCGTATCTGGTGATGGAGTTGGACGGGCGTCCGGTAGGCTATGCCTATGTGAGTCAGCTCAACAGCCGCGAGGCATACGACTGGTCGGTCGAGACGTCGATCTACCTGGCACGCGATGTGCGCCATGGCGGGCTGGGTCGCAAACTGCACGATGCGCTCAAGCAATGCCTGGTCGCGATGGGCATCACCAACATGTGCGCCCTCATCGCCGTGCCGCACGACAAGGACGACGAGTACCTGACGCACAACAGCCAGGATTTCCATGCCCATATGGGATATCGCCTGGTGGGCACCTTCGACCGCTGCGCCCAAAAGTTCGGCCGTTGGTACGACATGTGCTGGATGGAGCTGGTCCTGGCCGAGCGCGTCCCTAACCAACCCAAACCAACCTGGTTCCCCGACCTCCCCAAACCTATCATTTAGGGACAGGTTTATTTTGGCCGCTTTGTAGCGTCAATCCACCGCGAGAAGTGCGGATTCACGCGTCTTTTGATGCGGATGGGCTTAATTTGGCTTCGATTTGGGTCCGTTTGGCTTCGATTCGAACTAAGTGAGTAGACTTTTTGGCGCAGGTCGAGCACAAGGCGTATCTGCCTTAGTAAAACCGCAGGTCACAGAGGTGACAGTTTTTGGTGTGCTCGACAGGTCACGAAAAGTCTACTCACTTAGATTTGCGGTACTGGATATTCTGAGCAGGAACAGTTGAGCTTGGACGGCGCGTATTGCCAGGCGATGTTGGCATTTGTGCCATGCTGGCTTGAGATTTAATAAAACCGCAGGTAAAACGTTCATTAGGTACAGTTTGCCTCGTTTGGTGCGCTAGCCGATGGGTTCGGTGTATTTGGCACGGTCGGTGCGCTGGATGCGCTTGGAGACATGGAGCGGGCGGCCGTCGGTGTCGTAGACGTAGTCAGTGATTAGGATCAGCGCCTGCCCGCGCTCAACGTTGAGCAAAAACGCCTCGTTTTGCGAGGCGTAGCACACCTCAAAGGTCTTATGCCCCTGTGCCGGTGCGCGATGGAACTCCTGTCGCAGCGTGGCGTAGAGCGAACCGTTGATATCGCGATCGATGAGCGTCTCGAAGCTTGGCGGCAGGTAGGTGGTCTCCAGGCACAGCGGCGCGTCGTCCAGGTAGCGCAGGCGGACAAGTTTGACGAGCTTGCTGCCCACGGCGGCGTCAAAGAACTTAGCTATGCTGCCGGCCGCCTTGGCAAAGCCCGAGTCCACGGTGCGCGTGGTGGGCTTCATGCCCTGACCTTCGACCTGCTTGGTATAGCTCGAAAACACTAGGTTGTTCTCGTGGAGCGCGGGCGTGTCGGCCACAAAGGCGCCACGCCCGCGCTCGGTGCGCACCAGGCCCTCATCAACGAGCACCTTAAGGGCGTGGCGCACGGTGCTGCGCGACAGCCCCGATTCGTCCATGAGTTCCATCTCGGATGGCAGCTTGTCTCCGCGTGCGTAGGCGCCGGAGGCGATGCGGTCGCGCAGCATGCCCGCCAAGCGTTCGTATTGGCTCAGTTTCTTTTTAGATGAAGCGTTCATACGATCAACCTGTATCTAACCTGTATGCTAACATAATCAAACATGTATTCAATACAACAACAAAACCGCTGGTATCTAGCTATCGAAAACCGCATCAGCAAAATTTCTAAGACAAATATAGCATACAACTAGTCGACATAACCAAAACATGTATGTAACTTGTATGCCATCGAGAGCATCAAACGAGAAGAAAGGCTGATGCACGATGACTACTCAGGAACAGGTTAAGGATGTCGTCTCCCAGGTTTTGGCTGACAAGGCAGACAAGGGCGGCATCAAGCGCGTCGTGTGGATTGGCGCTGGCGGATCCAACGGCGGCAACTATCCTGCCCAGTACTTTATGGAGCACGAGGCCACGCAGGTCGTGAGCTCCAGCTACACCAGCAACGAGTTCGTGCACGCCACCCCGGCCTACGTCAACGAGAACACCCTGGCCGTCGTCGTGTCCATGCGCGGCACCAAGGAGACCATCGTCGCCGCCCAGGTCGCCAAGGACCACGGCGCCAGCACCATCGCCATCTATGTTGACGAGTCCGGCCTCACCGAGGTCTGCGACTACAAGATCCAGTACGACAGCCTGGCCGTCGACGAGTCCTGCATGGGCCGCACCAACTCCGCCGTCGTGACCATGATCGCCATGGAGCTTACGCAGCAGACCGAGGGCTATGCCGAGTACGAGACCGCTATGGCCGCGTTCGACTTGGTCGACCCCATCTATCGCAAGGCCGTCGAGTACACCCGTCCGCTCGCTGCCAAGTGGGCCGAGCAGAACGCCGACAAGCCCTGCATCAACGTCATGGCCCAGGGCCCGCTCTTTGGTGCCGCCTACGTCTTTAGCATCTGCAACGTGCAGGAGATGCTGCAGATCGACTCCTGCACCATCAACACCTGCGACTTCTTCCATGGCCCCTTCGAGATCCTGGACAAGCGCACCTCGCTGTTCCAGCTCATCAGCGTCGGCCGCAGCCGCTGCAACGACGAGCGCGGCATCCGCTTCGTCAACCAGTACGGTGGCGAGCGCGTCTATCAGCTCGACGCCAAGGAGCTCGGCCTCAACGACATCAAGGACAGCGTGAGCGAGTACTTCAACCACCTGATCTTTGCCCCGATCCTCAACAACGTGTACATGCGTGCGCTCTCTGCCGTAACTCACAAGGACTACATGACGCGCCGCTACATGTGGAAGCTTGAGTATTAGTTACGCGGTTTTACCAAACCGCGTAACGGCTCGACGCTGCAAACCCGCCAGAGCGGCAATCTGCCTTTCAGCTTCAGCGGCATGACCAGAAGGTCAATGCCGCTTCGCTTCAAGGCACCTTGCTCGCTCTGGCGGGTTTTCGCTGACGCTGCCAAAGCATCGGCGTCGCCTTGGTCCAGATGTGGCACTTGGGGGCGTTCCTTTTCTGCCGGCAGTTGGGGACAGTCCTAGTCGTTGGGGACGTCCCCAATGACTACCCAATGAGTGTGTGGGCGAGCAGATTTTTCCGTTCGGCGATTTGTGTCTTGAAAAATGTATATAACGACTATAACGTAGTGTGAAACATATTGGAAACAACACCGAGGAGGCTGCGTTGAAGAAAAGCAATCTGGGCTATGTGCTGGTGCTGATCGCCGCGCTTATGTGGGGCACCATCGGAATCTTTGTTAACGGAATATCGGCCCTGGGTGTTTCGTCTCAGAGCATGGCGGCCTTTCGCCTGTTGTCGGGTGCCGTCTTAATGGCTCCGGTCTTGGCATTTATGGGTTGCCAGGGAGGTGCTCGTGAGGGAAAAGCCTCGGGTCCCATGGCCCTGTTCAAGGCAAGTCCTAAAGAGCTTGTTCCCTGCGCGCTTGTCGGTATCGTCGGTTTAGCCGTCGCCAACACCTGCTATTACGAGTGCATGGGCGAGGTGGGCATGTCCACGGCCTCGGTGCTGCTCTACACCTCGCCGGTGTTTGGAGTCATGCTCGGCCGCGTGCTTTATCGCGAGGACGTGACCTCCAACAAACTCGTCGCCATCGTCTTTAACATTGTGGGTTGTGTGCTCGCGGTGACGAGCGGTGACCTGTCTGGTTTCCATTTCTCGGCTTGGGGCGTCGCGTCGGGTGTGATCGCCGGACTTTGTGGTGCGCTGCTGGCGGTGTTTAGCCGTATGGCTACCAAGACACTCCATCCACTGGCCGTAACGTTTTGGGGCTTTGTCTTTGGCGGATGCTTTATGGCTGCGCTTTCTGCTCCGTGGTCCGATGTGGCCGCGGCAATGTCCCCGCAGCTCATTCTGCTGTTCGCTGGCTTTGGCTTTATTCCGACGGCTCTTGCGTACATCTTCTATATGCAGGGCCTTTCGATGGATCTTGAGACATCGAAGGTGCCGGTCGTGGCTTCGTTCGAAACCGTGGCGACCGTTCTGGTCGGTATTGGCATCTACGCCGAGCCCGCCGGCGCGATCAAGGTCCTGGGCATCGTGCTGGTGCTCGCGTCCATTCTGATTATGAACACCAACTTCTCCAAGCTGCGCAACAGTGTGTTTGTCGGTCATGTCATTGAGAGCATGACCTTTAAGCCCAACGCGTGGTGGACGGAGAAATCGCAGGACATGGATCTGTTCCGCGAGCGCACCGGCATCGCGCTGGAGCCCACCGTGCAGGAAAGCCCCTGGTACTTCGTGCGATAGAGGATTGGCGGGACGCTTGAATGGGCACCGCCTTGCCAGCGCCGGCCTATCCAGCCCCAACGTTTCAAGTACGTTAAACCCGTCAACGGTCGATTTTCACCCGCGAACGGTCTTTATACTAATTAGCAATATAAGCAACGTATAAGACGTTATAATGACCATAACGAAAAGGAGGAGGCAAGATGAATCAGATCATTCTCGCATCTCATGGCGGCCTGGCCGCAGGCGCCAAAGACACGCTCGAGATGGTTCTCGGCGACGTGTCGAACGTCCACGTCGTGTCGCTTGCTCGTGACGACAAGGAGCCCATCACCAATAAGGTGGACGCCATGATCGCCACGTTCAACGCGGACGACACCGTCTATGTGCTGACCGATATGCTCGGCAGCTCGGTCAACAACAACATGGTCGAGCTTTCCAAGAACGGCACGAAGTTCACGGTTGTCAGCGGTTTCAACATCCCGCTGGCGCTCACGCTCGCTATGAGCCCCGTCCCCGTCAAGGGTGCCGAGCTCGCAGCCCTCATCAACGAGGCCCGCACCGGTCTGACCAACCCCAACGCACCGGTCGAGGCTGCCGCGGCTCCCGCCAAGAAGGCCAAGGCGCCCCGTCACAGCTCCGGTCCCGCCAAGATCGTCCTCGCACGTCTTGACTACCGTCTGCTGCACGGCCAGGTCGTCTTTACCTGGACCACCAAGGTTCAGGCCGAGCGCATCATCGTCGTCGACAACGCCGCCGCCAACGATGACATCAAGAAGGGCGCTCTTAAGCTGGCCAAGCCCCAGGGCGTGCGCCTGAACGTCTTCACCGTCGAGCGTGCCCTCGCCAAGATGGACAAGCTCAACACCCTCGGCGAGCGCGTCATGTTCGTCTTTGGCAACACGGCCGAGATGCTGCAGTTCTGCCAGGGCTACAAGCTCGACGCCATCAACCTGGGCGCCACCGCCAACCACGACGGTGCCGATCAGGTCGGCGGCAAGGACAGCTCCGTCTTCCTCGACGCCAACCAGAAGGCCGACGTCAACCAGCTGCTCGACATGGGCATCAAGCTCTACGTCCAGCAGACCCCTACGTATCAGAGCGTCGACATCGACGCCAAGCTGTAATCAACCAGGCTTTTGCCTGACTGAAAGGAGAAGGGTATGAATACGTTCATCAGTGCGGTGCTCGTCGGCCTCGTCGGCGTGTTCTGCATGTGGGACTCCCGCCTGCTCGGTCGTCTTAACTTCGAGCAGCCCCTCGTTGGCGCTACGCTCGTCGGTCTGCTGCTGGGCGATGTGCCCACCGGCCTTGCCGTCGGTGCCGCCGTCGAGCTCGTGTCCATGGGCCTGGTACAGGTCGGCGCCGCCGTTCCGCCCGATATGGTCCTGGGCGGCATCGTGGCCGCTGCCTTTGCGTGCCTGACCGATGCTTCCGCCGAGACCGCCATGACGATCGCCATCCCGGTCGCCGTCCTGGGTCAGCTCCTCGGCATCGTGTTCCGTTCCATCATCGCCGCCCTCACCCATGTGGCAGATAGCGCGATCGATAACGGAAAGTTCAAGACCGCCTACCGTATGCACATCTGCGCCGGCTCCGGTCTGTACGCCGTCATGTACTTCCTGCCGATCTTCCTCGCCGTCTTTGTTGGCACCGACCTGGTTCAGGCCATCGTCAACATGGTTCCCGAGTGGCTGTCCACTGGTCTTAACGTTTCGACCAAGATCATGACCGCCTACGGCTTGGCCCTGCTGCTCACCATGATGATCAAGAAGGGTATGACTCCGTTCCTGTTCATCGGTTTCCTGCTCGCCGCTTACCTCAACCTGTCCGTCATCGCGGTCGCTCTGATCGGTGTGTGCCTGGCTGTCGTCTTCATGGGCTTCAAGTTCAACGGTTCCCATGCAGCCGCCGGTGTCGATTCCGACTACGATCCGCTCGAAGACGACGAAGACTAAGGAGGAACACACTATGGCAACCGCAACCAAGGACGTGTCCCTGAACAAGAAGGTCAGCCAGTTCTTCTGGCGCTCCTGGGCCATCCAGGCCTCTTGGAACTACGAGCGTCAGATGAACATGGGCTTCCTCTACGGCATGGTTCCCACGCTCGATCGCCTCTATCCGGACGAGTCCGACCCCAAGCAGCTCGCCGCTAAGAAAGAGGCTTACCACCGTCACATGGCGTTCTACAACTGCACCCCGCAGACGAGCGCTTTCATCCTGGGTCTCGCCGCCTCCATGGAGGAGGAGTACGCCAAGGATCCCGAGAACTTCGATCCCGATTCGATCAACGCGGTCAAGACCTCCCTCATGGGCCCGCTTTCCGGCATCGGTGACTCCTTCTTCCAGGGCACCATCCGCGTTATCGCCTTTGGCCTGGGCGTTCAGCTGGCTCAGCAGGGCTCCATCATGGGCCCGATTCTGGCCATGCTCATCTCCATCGTCCCCTCTGTGCTGATCACTTGGTTCGCAGCCAAGATGGGCTATCAGGGCGGCCACGAGTACCTGAGCAAGCTTCAGGGCGGCGACCTCATGGAGAAGCTCATGTATGTCTGCGGCATCGTGGGTCTTATGTCCGTGGGCGGCATGATCGCCACGCTGATCGGCGCCACCACCCCGCTGCAGTTCGCTGAGGGTACCGTCGTTATCCAAGACATCCTGGACGGCATGATGCCCCAGATGATCTCCCTCGGCCTCACCGGCCTTATGTACTGGCTCATCAAGAAGAACGTCAACACCGGTTGGCTTCTCGTGATCGCCATCGTGGGCGGCATCGCCCTCTCCGCGGCCGGCATCCTGGCCTAGTCGCGACTAAGCGTCTAATCGCTTTCCCCGGGGAGCCTGCCTGACATCCCATACCCCAGGCAGGCTCCCATCCCTAAATGTGTCAAAGGGACAGTTCCTTTGACACATCCTCAACGGGCCGGCGACTCGGTCCAAATCACGGTAACCCTGCGAGCGCCCGGCAATGTGGCGCCGCAAAAAATCGAAAGGAATGTGTCAGATGTACGAGATCGACCTTAACCTCCCTAAGCAGATCGTCGCTGACGTCCTGTCCAACCACGAGATCCACAGCGTCGCCTTCGTCGGCTGCGGTGCTTCCATGTCCGACCTTTACCCTGCCAAGTACTTCCTGGCCAACAACACGGACAAGCTGAACGTTCAGATCTTCACCGCTAACGAGTTCAACTACGACACGCCTTCCTGGGTCAACGAGCACACCTTCGTGATCACCTGCTCCCTCGGTGGCTCCACGCCCGAGACCGTCGAGGCCAACAAGACCGCCAAGAAGCACAACTGCCCGGTCGTCTCCCTCACCAACAAGGCTGGCTCCGCTCTGACCGTCGACGCCGACCACGTCATCGTTCACGGCTTCCATGCCAACTACGCTGCCAAGTGCGAGAAGCCTGGCTACGCCATCGCTCTTGCTCTCGAGATCCTTCAGCAGACCGAGGGCTATGACCACTACGAGGACATGATCACCGGCCTCACCAACGTCTTCGATCTCTGCGAGAACGCCGCTCAGCACTGCAAGAAGCTCGCCAAGAAGTTCGCCGAGGACTTCAAGGACGACAAGATGATCTACTTCATGGCTTCCGGTGCCTCCGAGAAGATGGCTTATTCTCACGCCGCCTTCCTGTTCACCGAGATGCAGTGGATCGACGCCGCCGCCTACAACACCGGCGAGTACTTCCACGGCCCGTTCGAGGTTTCCACCGAGGGTAAGCCCTACGTCTTCTTCATGTCTGATGGCGCTACCCGTCCGATGGACGCCCGCGCCCTCACCTTCCTTGAGCGCATGGGCGCCAAGGTCGCTCTGATCGACTCCAAGGACTACGGCCTGGCTGACGCTGTGCCCGCGAGCGTCGTCACCTACTTCAACCCGCTGCTGCACCTCGCCGTTATGCGCGAGTACGGCAACCAGATCGCCGAGGCCCGTCAGCACCCGCTGACCATGCGTCGCTACATGTGGAAGCTTTCCTACTAATCACAAGTAAGTAGACCTTACGGGTTGATTGAGAGGGGATGGGGTTTGCGCCCCGTCCCCCTTTTTGCTTTTGAGAGGAGATGCGTATGATCAAGGCAGTGCTGTTTGATATGGACGGTGTGCTGGTCGATACCGAGTGGTTCTACAACCGCCGCCGCGTGGCGTTTATGGAGGAGAAGGGGTTCCACTTTGACGAGATTCCCGATCTTTCGGGGTCTAACGAGCCGGCCATTTGGGAGGCGCTGGTGCCCGACGATGTTGAGCTGCGCGAGCGCCTACGCGTGGAGTACAAGCAGGTCTACAGCCCGGACCACCCCGTTCCGTATGCCGAGCTGCTCAACGAGCAGACGGAGCCGGTGATGCGTGAGCTGCATGAGCGTGGCGTGAAGTGTGCCATCGCGAGCTCGTCCTATCGCGAGTTGATCGACGAGCTGGTGGAGATCGCTGACATTGCCGATGTGCTGGATTGCACCATCAGCGGTCACGAGTGCAGTGCGTTTAAGCCCGACCCCGAGATCTACCTGCGTGCCATGGAGGCGCTGGGGGTGGAGCCTACCGAGTGCCTGGTTATCGAGGACTCGCCTTTGGGCATCGAGGCCGGCAAGCGCTCCGGCGCCCGCGTCCTGGCGCTGCGTCCGCACGAGGGCGTCAACCTGGACCAGTCCGCCGCCGACGTTGTCATCGATAATCTGACCGACATTTTGGCCGCTTTGTAGTGTCAATCCGCCGCGAAAAGCACTGGTTCAAACGTTTTTTGCGGTGGACTGGCTCAATTTGGTTTCGATTTTGATCCGTTTGGCTTCGATTTGGGCTAAGTGAGTAGACTTTTTGGCGCAGGCCGAGCACAATGCATATCTTCCTTTGTAAAACCGCAGGTCACAGGAGTGGCGGTTTTGGGTGTGCTCGGCAGATCGTAAAAAGTCTACTCACTTGGAATTTTGCCCTTTGGTCGTGGGGGTTGCTGGTCCCGTTTTGGTTGTCGAGGGAGGTTGAATTGAAGCGCCCCCGCACGCTCCATGCTACAATCGCGGGCATGCCCCACAACCACATCTGCCTTCGAAAGGAGCCTACGTGGCGAACGCCATCGATCAGCTCACGGACCGCGTGCTCGTGCTCGGCCGCCTCACCATCGTCCGCCGTGCCATTACCGCCGTGGCGGTCACAATTTCTGCCGTCCTCCAAACATTCCTGATCCAGGCGTTCATTCAGCCCGCCGACCTGCTTCCGAGCGGTCTCACCGGCGTCGCGGTCCTGCTCGATCGCGTTACCTCGCTGGGCGGCGTTCACATCGACATCTCGCTCGGCATGCTTGCGCTCAACATTCCCGTGGCGCTCCTATGCTGGAGCGGCATTAGCAAGCGCTTCGTCATCTTCTCGATGATGCAGGTTGTGCTCTCATCGCTGTTCCTCAACGTCTTTCACTTCGCTCCATTTTTGGGCGACAAGATTATGCTCATCATTTTTGGCGGCGTGGTCTCGGGTCTGGGCGCTGCCATCGCGCTAAAGTCCGGCGCATCTACCGGTGGCACCGACTTTATCGCGCTGTGGGTCTCCAACCACACGGGCAAGACCATCTGGGGCGTTATCTTTGGTTTCAATTGCTTTATCCTGGCGATCTTTGGCTTTATGTTTGGCTGGGACAACGCGGCGTACTCCATCGTGTTCCAGTTTATTTCGACCAAGACCATCGACAGTTTCTATCGTCGCTACGACCGCGTGACGCTGCAGATCACGACGCGCAAGGCAGACGAGGTCATGACCGCCTATGTTGACCATTTTCAGCACGGCATTAGCTGTGCTGAGGTCATCGGCGGATACAGCCGTGAAAAGATGTACCTGCTGCACGCCGTTGTTTCGACCTACGAGAGTCAGGACATTATCAAGCTGGTGTGCGACATTGATCCCGGCGCCGTGATCAATGTGTTCCACACGCTCAACTTTGTGGGCGGCTGGTGGGGTGGTCATGTCGACGAGCCCATGCCCACGGCCGTTCCCGATCCCGACAAGCCCGCACGCATGGCCAGCAGGCAGGCGCGCCTCAGCGAGCAGGACAGCCTGCAGCAGGACGACGGCAGGTAGGGTATTGGCATTTTGCCGGCCTGGCGCAACCCTTCCGTATGAGCCCCTCGAAAGCCTCGCTGCTTTCGGGAGGCCTTCGTTTGCCCAGATAAAACCTACCAAAATGAAGCTGTCGCTTTTTGGTAGGGAGGGTGTATCGTTTTATCATTATGAGGTAACATGAAACTAGACGTTATATACGTATTAGTTATTTCGATATTTCGATAAGAGTGATTAGATATGCCTACACCCAAAAATGCACCGCTTTACCAGCAGATTTATGACGAAATCAAGGATGCGATCGAGAAAGGTGTTTATGCACCCAAGGAGCGTATTCCGTCCGAGCTTGAGCTAGCCGAGCAGTACGAGGTGAGCCGCATCACGGTGCGCCGCGCCGTCGAGGAGCTGTGCTCCGATGGCTACCTGGTTAAGCAGCAGGGCCGCGGCACCTTTGTTTCCACGCCGCACATCAATCGCCAGTTCCACGCCTCGACGCTGCAGACGTTTACCGCGCTGTGTGCCAACAACGGCATGAAGGCCGGTGCACATGTGGTCGATCGCCAGATTGTGCCGGCGCGCCAAAACGAGATGGAGTTCTTTGGCCTGCAGAAGGATGCGCTGCTGCTGCATATCAAGCGCGTGCGTACGGCCGACGGCGAGCCCATCTTTGAGGAGAACATCTTTGTGCCGTTTGACGCCTACCGTGAGCTGTTGACGGCCGATCTTGAGGACAAGTCGATTTTTGCCGAGGTCGAGCGTGTTGGCGGAACGCCGATTGTCTCGGTTGGCTACCGTACGGTCGAGGCCGTTCGAGCTAACGCCGAGCAGGCGGCCGAGCTGGGCATTGCTCCGCACGATCCGCTGCTCAACCTGCGTGCCGGCTTTACCGGTCCCGACGACGAGCCGGTTTTGATGGGTAAGCAGTACTACGTGGGATCGCGCTACGTTATGGTCATGTAAGTTACGCGGTTTTACCAAACCGCGTAACGGCTCGACGCTGCAAACGCCCCTAAGCGGCAATCTGACGTTCAATCGTCGGTCGCGTACCGAAGTACGCTTCCCTCCTCTTTCACGTCACCTTGCTCGCTTAGGGGCGTTTTCGCTGACT
>CABUUE010000010.1 GCA_902494685.1 uncultured Collinsella sp. | reverse complement strand
TTAGCTTTGGCGGTCAGGTCCAGTGCGTAGGCGTGGGCGTAATCGATAGAGCCAGTCTCCTGGAAGATTTCCACGGCGCGCGCGAGCTGCGCGGGGTCCTCGGTGCCCGAGGAGAGGATCGCTTCAATCTCGTCGTGATAGCGCTCATCGGAGAGGGCGTGTACGGCGACAAGCGTGCGCTTGCCCTCGGTGATGTCGGTGCGGAAGTCCTTGTTGGCGGCCTCCTTGGTACCGATCAAGTTGAGCAGATCATCTTGAATCTGGAAGGCAAGGCCCGTGTGCAGGCCAAAGGCGCGCAGCGCCTCAATTTGCTCCTCGCTGCCTCCGCCGATGATGGCTCCGGTGGCAAGCGGCGTGGCTCCGCTGTAGTACGCGGTCTTGTGCGTCGCCATGTCCAGGTAATCGTCGACCGAGATGTCGAAGCGCCCGTCGCGTACCCAACCCAGGTCGAGCGCCTGGCCCTCGATGGTACGAACGATCATCTCGGTGAGCTCGTGGAGCACGCGGAGTTTTACGTTGGGCTCCAGCGTGGGGTCGTCGAGAACCGTCTTGGTGACCATGGTAAGTGCCAGGTCGCCGCAGTTGATAGCAAGCCCCGTGCCCTCGGTGAGGTGCATGCAGGGCTTACCGCGGCGCAGCTGCCCGTTATCGGCGATGTCGTCGTGGATGAGCGCACCCGACTGGAAATGCTCGATGGCCGCCGCGGCGCTGCGGGCGCTCTCAAAGCTGCCGCCCACTGCGGTGGCGGCGAGCATGCAGATGAGCGGGCGGTGGCGCTTGCCGGCATTGGCGGTAAATGCCGAGAGCGGGGTATACAGGTAGCGCTCGATATCGGCAGAGGTCGCCTGTCCGTCAAAGAACGTGGCCAGATAGTCGTTGATCTGGTCAAAGTGCTGGGCTAAAAAGCTGGTAAACGGACTGGACACGGGTTCTCGCATTCTTTCTTAGGTTGCATCGTTGCGGTGTGCAGATACCATATTGCCACATTGGAGTTGCCGGCGCGTCTGTTTTGGCGATTTGGGGAAACGGGACGTGTGCGCGTGCCGGCTGCTTATATAAGCCTAAAGTGCTCGAGCGCCTTGACGACGCCATCTTTGTCGACCGAGTCGGTGATGTAGTCGGCGCGCTTTTTGAGATAGTCCGGCGCATTGCCCATGGCGATACCGACATCGACGGCGTTCATCAGCGAGACGTCATTGCTGGCGTCGCCGATGCCGTATACGGTTCCGTGGTGGGGATCGAGGGCGTCGAGTACAGACTGGATGCCCCCGCGCTTCGTGCATTCGCGGGGCGAGATTTCGGTTACCTCGAGTTCGAGCTCGTTAAAGCACAGCAGCGGCTCAAGTGCCTTATCTTGAGCGATGTGGTTGGCGAGCGATGTAGACATCAAGATCTTGTAGACACTGTAATGTTGCAGCTGCGTGACTGCGTCGCCCAGGGTGCGCGCGTATCCGGGGGCATCGGGGGCATCGGCACTCATGCGCACGACGCCGTTGAGGCCCTCAAAGCGGATGACCTCGCCCGATTGCTCAAGATAGGGGGCAAGATGCTGCAGCATGCTGGGCGTCATCGACAGATCGCGAATTGCGTGTCCGTTGATCTCGGCGTAACCGCCCGCAAGACAGACGATGCCGGTCCAGGGCAGCTCAAGAAGTTTGGGGTGGATGCAGCCGAGGGTGCGCCCCGTGCAGATAAAGGCCATGTTGCCGTTGGCGACAAACTCGCGGATTGCCTGCGAAACCGCCTCGTTGGGATAGGGGGAGAGGTCCCGCTCGTCTTCGGGAAGGTCTTGGGCGAGCCTGGGGTCTTGCCAGGCGAGCGTTCCGTCGATATCGAAGAAGCAAATATCGCCGCGCTTATGGGCTGCGCTGGCGGCAGGGGAGGCCGAGGTGGTGGGCACAAATTCCGGCTCGAGGCCCATGATCTGGTCAAAATGCTCTTTAACGCGGGGAACGGAGATGCCGATGACCACCTGGGCGGTCTTGCCGGTAATGATGAGGCCCTTGGCGCCCACCGCGACAAACGACGCGTTATCTGCAACGATGGAAGGGTCTGCGACCTCGACGCGCAGGCGCGTGGCGCAGTTGGTTGCGCCCACGATATTGCCAACGCCACCTAAAAGCTGAATTACCCGCTCAGCGAGGACGTGATCTTGATCGGATCGACTATCGACCTCGTCATTGGGGGATTGCTCTTTGGCAAAGTCGCTTCCCGTTAAACAATCGATTGCCGCGCGATTGGCAACATGATCCTCGCGGCCCGGTGTCTTAAGGTCATAGACCAAGATGAGTGCTCGAAAACTAACAAAAAAGATGAGGCTAAAGGCAAGGCCGATACCGAGCGCCAAAAGATAGGCACCGGCATGCGTGCGCATGAGCGGAATAAAGTTGAAGGCTGCCATCTCCATGAGGCCGCCCGAGAAGATGCCGACGATGCCAAAGAGATTCATGGTTGTGGCAAGGCAAGACGATAAGACGGCGTAGAGCAAAAAGAGCCCGGGGTGGGTGAACATAAAGAGAAACTCGAGTGGCTCGGTAACGCCGCAAACCACCGAGGCGACGATGGCGGGCAAAAGGATGACCTTAAGGCCGGCGCGGCGCTCTGGTTTTGCGGTGGAGTAGAACGCGGCTGCGATGGCGGGAAGGCCAAAGAGCTTGACCCAGCCGGTGGCGGTAAAACCGGCCCACGGCGCAAGTTCATTAAGGGGGCGCGTGCTATGGGAGAGGATGGGGAGCAAGCTGCTCCACGTGGCGTAGATGCCGTCGTTAATGACCAGGTTGTCGTAGTAGATCGGCATGTAGAGCAGGTGGTGCAGCCCCATGGGCTCGAGCGCTCGCTCCAAAAGCACAAAGATGCCCACGCCAAAGGGGCCGACGCTCGTAAGTGCATGGCGCAGCGTTTCGGTCATTGCGTATACGGAGGGCACGATGGCGGCCGAGATAGCGGCAAGGGCAAACACGGCAAAAAAGCTGATGAGGTAGACCAGCGAGGAGCCCGAGAAGGTGCCGAGCCAATCGGGAACCTTGGCATCGTAGAAGCGGTCATGGATGGCGACGACGGTTGCCGATACCGCCAGCGGGCCGATAATGCCGGTGTCGAGCGTCTTGATGCCGTCGATGATGGTGATGCCGCTAGCGGAGGTCAAAGACGACGGGTACTTAAGTCCAAGATTGTCTCCGCTCAGCTTAATGATCTCGCTCAAAAAGAAGCAGTAGGCAAAATAGGCGACGAGAGCCTCGAGGCAGCAACGAGCCGGTTGTTTTTGGGCAAGACCGATGGGCAGCGCTACGGCAAAAAGGAGCGGGAGGCGTTTAAAGACCGTCCACGAGCCGCGCTGGATGATGGTCCAAAAAGCGTACCAAGGGGTTCCGTATACGGCGAGATCGCCGACGATGTCCGCAGTCGTTGCGAGAGCGGAGACGCCGACCATGAGGCCTGATATAGAAAACAGCATGGCGGGCGCGAACATTGCCCCGCCAAAGCGTTGGATTTTTTGCAGCATGTTCTGCCTTCCGAATATCGAGGCGCGTTGCGCGTGGGGAAACGTTTAAACAATGGATTCATTGTAGAGGACCAGACGAGTGTCGTACCGGCAGTTTTGAGCGAAACCGATTTGGGCATGACAGAAACCGTCAACGGCTAAATCCTGTCGCTTCACCGATATTCGGTTTAAACAACTTTAAGAAATGCTATCGTGCCTAGCCGGAAATGAATAATGTAGAGGTGAAACAATGCCAAAAGCGATATACGAAGGAATCTACCGAGAAATACGCTCGCGCATCATTAATGGGACCTATGCGTTTCAGGAGATGCTGCCAACCGAAGCCGAGCTGACCGCGGAATTTGGCTGCACGCGCAATACCGTCCGCCGCGCTTTGAGCATGCTGGCCGACGGGATGTTTGTGCAGCCCATACACGGCAAGGGCGTGCGCGTTATTTGGCTTAAGGGCGAAACCGACATGTTGGGCGCACTCGAAGAGGTTGAGTCGTTTGGCGAGTTTGCAAAGCGCAACAATGCCGTTGCATCGACGGACGTTAAGTCTTTCGAACATCTGGTTTGCACCGAGCAACTCTCTCGTCACCTGGGCTTTAAGGTGGGCGAGGAGTTGATTCGCGTAGTGCGTGTCCGAAGCCTCAACGGCAACGCGCGCCAAGTGGACCATGGCTATTTTTTGGCGTCGATCGCCAAGGGCCTGACTCCCGAGATCGCGGCAGATTCTATTTACGGCTATCTGGAGCACAAGCGCGGTGTCAAAGTGATGGCGAGCCGTCGTACGGTGAGTGTCGAGCTCGCCAACGATGAGGACTGCAGCTATCTTGACCTCGGCAAATACAACTGCGTTGCCGTCATGGAGAGTCAGTCGTACACCTCGGATGGCATCTTGTTTGAGGTGACGCACACTCGCACACACCCCGAGATCTTCCATTACCGCGTCAATTCCAAGCGATAGCCGGCTAGCTCGCAGCCTGACGAGACTCATGGCCTCAAAGAGAAAACGCCCGGTCAAACCGACGGTACATCGGCTTGACCGGGCGTTTTCTCTGCATTAGATAACAAATAATTGTTTATACAAAACTTGTCAAGTATCAAGTTGAAATTACCGTTCACCGAAGTTTTTCTACCGCTCTAGTAATACTTGTTCAAACAACTAGCCAAATAGCGTATCGTTCAAATCAGCAAAAGGGGCAAAGTCCCCGAGCCAATCTCCGAAGGCGGCGGCAAAGGGTGCCGCCACGGTGTGAAAGGGTGGATTGTAATGAAGAACGAAATGAGCAGAAGGCAGTTCCTGGGCTTTGCTGGTTCCGCGGCTGCAGTTCTTGGTCTGGGCCTCGTGGGTTGCGGTGGTTCTGCCGGCTCCGGCTCCTCTGCTTCTGGTGACGCTGCCGAGGTCTACTTCCTCCAATTCAAGCCCGAGGTCGACAAGGAGTGGAAGGAGATCGCCAAGGCCTATAAGAAGGAGAAGGGCGTCGAGGTCAAGATCGTGACCGCCGCTTCCAACACCTACGAGGAGAAGCTTAAGTCCGAGATGTCCAAGAGCTCCGCTCCGACCCTGTTCCAGGTCAACGGCCCCACCGGTCTTAAGAACTGGAAGGATTACTGCGCCGACCTGTCCGATACCAAGCTCCGCGGTGAGCTCATTGACGACTCCCTGGCTCTGCAGTCCGACGGCAAGGATGTGTGCATCGACTGGGTCCAGGAGAGCTTCGGCATCATCTACAACAAGCAGCTGCTCGAGAAGGCTGGCTACAAGGCCGAGGACATCAACTCCTTCGACAAGCTGAAGGCTTGTGCCGATGACATCCAGGCCCGCAAGGACGAGCTTGGTGTCGAGGGTGCCTTCACTTCCGCCGGCATGGACGACTCCTCCAGCTGGCGCTACACCACCCACCTTGCCAACATGCCGCTCTACTACGAGTTTGAGAAGGAGCACAACCAGGAGGACGACGAGATCAAGGGTGAGTTCCTCGACAACTACAAGCAGATTTTCGACCTGTACATCACCGACTCCACCTGCGATCCTTCGCAGCTTGCTTCCAAGACCGGCGACGACGCCACCAACGAGTTCGCAACCGGCAAGGCCGTCTTCTACCAGAACGGCTCTTGGGCCTACTCTGACCTCGTCAAGGCCGGCATGACCGACGATCAGATTGGCATGATGCCGATCTACATCGGTGTTGACGGCGAGGAGAACCAGGGCCTGTGCTCCGGCGGCGAGAACTACTGGTGCGTCAGTTCCCAGGCTTCCGAGGATGCCCAGAAGGCCACCGAGGACTTCATGTATTGGTGCGTCACCGCTGACACCCCGACCAGCATCATCGCCGACAAGATGGGTCTGACCGCTCCGTTCAAGAGCGCCAAGGAGACCACCAACGTCTTCTCGCAGCAGGCCGTTGCCATGGCCAAGGACGGCAAGAAGACCGTCGCTTGGGACTTCGTCTACATTCCCTCCGAGGAGTGGAAGAAGAACCTCAAGCAGGCTCTGATTGCCTACGCTGCCGATAACAGCAAGTGGGACGGCGTCAAGAACGCCTTCGTCGATGGCTGGAAGACCGAGAAGGCCGCTTCCGAGTAAGCAGTTGCTGCCCAAGCTATCTGATTAGCGACAGGGGGCGGGCAGACGTTGGTTTGCCCGCCCCCTGCATATTGAAAGGACCCTTTTATGGGCAAAGCACTCAAGCGCTGGTGGCCGCTCTTTATGCTGCCCACGTGCCTGGCGTTTATGATCGGGTTCGTGATCCCTTTTATCCAGGGCTTCTATCTCTCGTTCTGCCAGTTTATTATCATTAGTAACGCGCACTTTGTCGGTATCGAGAACTACGTGCGCGCGCTGTCCGATCCGCAGTTCTCCACGTCGTTCTTCTTTACCGTGGCGTTTGCCTTCCTGTCGACGGTGCTCATCAACGTGATCGCCCTGGCCATTGCGCAGGCGCTCACCCGCAAGGCGCTCAAAGGCACCAACATCTTCCGTACGATCTTCTTTATGCCTAACCTGATCGGCGGCATCGTGCTGGGCTACATTTGGCAGATTCTGATCAACTGCCTGCTCTCCAACGTGGGCGCCCAGCTCATCGCTCTTAACTCTGCTGCTGGCTTCTGGGGCCTTATCATCCTGACCCTGTGGCAGCAGGTCGGCTACATGATGATCATCTACATCGCTGGTCTGCAGTCCATTCCGTCCGACTACATCGAGGCCGCCAAGGTCGACGGCGCTACGGCATGGCAGACGTTTTGGAAGGTTAAGATCCCTAACCTGATGCCGACCATCACCATCTGCCTGTTCCTGTCCATCACCAACGGCTTTAAGCTGTTCGACCAGAACCTCGCCCTTACCGGCGGCGCCCCCGCGCACTCCACCGAGATGCTCGCCCTGAACATCTACAACACGTTCTATTCGCGTGCCGGTATCGCATGGCAGGGCATTGGTCAGGCCAAGGCGGTTATCTTCTGCATCCTGGTCGTGGCCATCTCCATGATCCAGCTTAAGGCCACGAGGTCCAAGGAGGTGCAGCAGTAATGAAACGCGATAAGGTTATCAACCGCGCGCTCTCGATTTTCTTTACGATCCTGTCGCTCGCGTGGATCTACCCCGTGTTCATGATTGCGCTTAATTCTTTTAAGAAAGCGACCGCAATCAGCACCACCACGGCATTCGATCTGCTCACGCCCGAGACGTTCAACGGCCTCGCAAACTACATGCACGCCCTTAACGAGCAGGGCTTTGCCTCGGCATTTATGTACTCGCTCATCATCACGGTCACGTCGGTCGTGCTGATCTTGGTGTGCTGCTCCATGTGCGCTTGGTACGTGGTTCGTGTCAACAACAAGATCTCGAACTTCTTCTATTACCTGTTCGTGTTCTCGATGGTCGTGCCGTTCCAGATGCTCATGTTCACGCTGTCCAATTTGGCGGACCGCATCGGCTTTAACACGCCGTTCAACATCTGCTTTATCTATCTGGGCTTTGGCGCGGGCCTGGCGGTCTTTATGTTCGCCGGCTTTGTAAAGAACATCCCGCTCGAGATCGAGGAGGCGGCCATGATCGACGGCTGCAACCCGGTCCAGGTGTTCTTTAAGATTGTCCTTCCCATCATGAAGCCCACCTATCTTTCGGTCGGCATTCTCGAGACCATGTGGGTCTGGAACGACTACCTGCTGCCCTACCTTACGCTCGACTCCACCAAGTACAAGACCATTCCTATCTTGATCCAGTACTTCCGCGGCGGCTACGGCCACGTCGAGCTCGGCCCCATGATGGCCTGCATCATGATGGTCGTTATCCCCATCGTCATCATGTACATCCTCTGCCAGAAGTACATCATCGACGGTGTGGTGGCAGGTGCCGTCAAGGGCTGATGCCGTAACTGTTTTGCAAGTTTTGGCGGCGTCCCTCAGCGCGGCGCCGCGTATCGAAAGGTAAAGACATGGCCGAGATTGTTCTCAAACATGTTCAGAAGGTGTATCCCAACAACGAGTCAAAAAAGAAGGGCTTCTTTGGCAAAAAGAAGAAGACCGAGGAGAAGAAGCACAACCTCAAGGTTACCGAGGACGGTGTGCTCGCTGTAGAGGACTTCAACCTCACCGTTCACGACCAGGAGTTCGTCGTCCTCGTTGGCCCCTCTGGCTGCGGTAAGTCCACGACGATGCGCATGGTCGCCGGCCTGGAGGACATTACCTCGGGCGATGTGCTCATCGATGGCAAGCGTGTCAACGACGTGGCGCCCAAGGACCGCGACATCGCCATGGTGTTCCAGAGCTACGCTCTGTACCCCAATATGACGGTGTACGAGAACATGGCATTTACGCTCGAGCTCAAGAAGGTTCCCAAGGACGAGATCGACCGCAAGGTTCGCTCTGCTGCCGAGATTCTGGGCATTACCGAGTACCTCGACCGTAAGCCCAAGGCGCTCTCCGGCGGCCAGCGCCAGCGTGTCGCTATCGGCCGCGCCATCGTGCGTGACCCCAAGGTTTTCCTGATGGACGAGCCGCTGTCCAACCTGGACGCCAAGCTTCGTAACCAGATGCGTGCCGAGCTCATTAAGCTGCGCCACGAGATCAAGGGCACGTTCATTTATGTTACTCACGACCAGACCGAGGCCATGACCCTTGGCGACCGTATCGTGGTCATGAAGGACGGCGTCGTCCAGCAGATCGCCACGCCGCAGGAGGTCTTCAACCATCCCGCGAACATCTTCGTCGCCGGTTTCATCGGCGTGCCGCAGATGAACTTCTTCGATGCCCAGCTGGTGCGCTCGGGCAACGGCTTTACCGTCAAGACCGAGGATATGAACGTGGCGCTCGCCCCCGAGACTTGCGCTCAGCTTGCCCTCAACTGGAACGGCGGCGACGTGAAGGAGATTACGGCCGGCGTGCGTCCCGAGCAGATCCTGCTTGCCGACAAGGGCGAGGAGGGCGCGCTCCAGGGTACCGTCGAGGTGACCGAGCTCATGGGCTCGACCGAGCATGTCCACGTGACCGCTCCCGACGGCCAGTTTGTCCTGATTATCCCCGTCGTCGACCTCGAGGCCAAGGGCGCGCTCAAGGCTGGCGACACCATCTGGTTCAAGTTCGAGAAGAACGCGACCCACCTCTTCGATAAGGTCTCTGGCAAGAACCTTATCTAGGCCCGGTGCATCCAGGCCTTCCCTTTGGGCGACTGCGGTATTGCCATCCTTTTGCCGCGGTCACATATAAGACTCCCCTCCCGTCCACTGGGCGAGAGGGGAGCCTTTCTTTGTGTTGGGACCGTTCGTCTGTCAGTTTGTCTCAATCTGTAACAGGAGGAGGGCCAAATTGGGTCTACCTGTTACAGATTGAGACAACGTCGAGCTGCCTGTCCTTTCTTCTCGATCTGTAACAGGTAGACTCAATTTTGCCGGCTAGATGTTACAGACCGAGATTGTTTGGTCGAGGCAGGCCACGGGCAACACAGGGACACAAAAAACGGAGCCGCGTTGCCGCGACTCCGTTTTCAAGAGGATGGGTAAGGGAAGCGAATTAGCTCAGGTGCCAGATCTCGTCGTTGTACTGGGAGATCGTGCGGTCGGACGAGAAGGTGCCGGCGTTGGCGATGTTGATCAGCGCCTTGCGCATCCAGGCGTCCTGGTCCTCGTAGTCGGCTAGCACGCGCTCCTTGGTCTGGATGTATTCCTCAATGTCGAGTAGGGCCATAAACCAGTCCTTACCCTTGATGTCGTCGTGCAGACGCTGCAGGCGCTCCGCGTTGCCGGTCGCCATAAAGGCCGGGTTGGTGATGAAGTCCACCAGCAGTTTAATGCCGGGCTTGCAGTAGAGCGCGCCGGCGTCATAGGTGCCGTCGGCGTAGAGTTGCTCGACCTGTTTGGACGAGGCGCCAAAGGTATAGATGTTCTCGTCGCCCACGAGCTCGGCAATCTCCACGTTGGCACCGTCGAGCGTGCACAGGGTCAAAGCGCCGTTGAGCATGAACTTCATGTTGGAAGTGCCGCTCGCCTCTTTGGAGGCCAGGCTGATTTGCTCGGAGATGTCGGCAGCGGGGATCACGCGCTCGGCAGCAGTGACGTTGTAGTTCTCGATCATGACGACCTGGAGGTAGGGAGCCACGTCGGGGTCGTTTGCGATCCACTGGGAAAGCGTCAGGATGAGGTGGATGATGTCCTGAGCGATGGTATAGGCAGGCGCTGCCTTGCCGCCAAAGATGATGGTGACGGGGTGCTTAGGTCTGTTACCGTTCTTGATGTCGAGGTACTTCCAGATGATGTAGAGCGCGAGCATCTGCTGGCGCTTGTACTCGTGGATACGCTTGACCTGAACATCGATGATGGCGTTGGAGGGGATCGTCACACCCTGATCGAGCGCCATGAACTGGCGCATGATGGTCTTTGCCTCGGCCTTGGTGGCGGCCAGGCGCTCAAGAATACTCTTATCGTCGGCGAAGTCGGCGAGCTTGCTCAAGTCGCCGGTGCTGCGCCAATCGGTACCGATCACATCGTCGAGCAGGCTGGCGAGCGCGGGGTTGGCTCCCTGGATCCAGCGGCGGAAGGTGATGCCGTTGGTCTTGTTGGAGAACTTCTCGGGGTAGATTTCGTAGAACGGATGAAGCTCGGTGTCCTCCAGGATTTTGGTGTGGAGTGCGGCGACGCCGTTGATGGAGAAGCCAAAGTGGATGTCCATGTGGGCCATGTGGACGGTGTCGTATTCGTCGATGATGGCAACGCGCGGGTCGTCGTGCTCGGCCTTTGCGATCTCATCGAGCTTGACGATAATGTCGGCGATGGCAGGGGAGACCTTCTGCAGGCTGGTGAGCGGCCACTTTTCGAGCGCCTCGGCAAGAATCGTGTGGTTAGTGTAGGCGACCATGGAGCGTACGATGGTCACGGCCTCGTCAAACTCGATGTCGTGCTTGGTGGTGAGCAAGCGAATGAGCTCGGGGATGACCATGGTGGGGTGCGTATCGTTAATCTGGACCACGGCGTAGTCGGCCAGATCGTGCAGGTTGCTGCCGCGCTCGATGGCCTCGTCGATCAGGAGCTGGGCGGCGTTGCTCACCATGAAGTATTCCTGGTAGATGCGAAGCAGGCGGCCCTGCTCGTCAGAATCGTCGGGGTAGAGGAACAAGGTGAGGTTCTTGGCGATCTCGGTCTTGTCGAAGTCGATGGAGCTGCCGGGTACCAGGCCGTCGTCGACACTCGCCAGGTCGAACAGGCGCAGGCGATTCTTGGCGGGCTGGCCATAGCCAGGCACGTCGATGTTGACGAGCTTGGAGGTGACGGCAAAGTCGCCGAACTCAACAGTGTAGGAGCGGTCGTCATCGATCAGGATATCCTGCTCGCCGAGCCACTCGTCGGGGACGGCCTTCTGCTGATTGTCGACAAAGCGCTGGCGGAACAGGCCGTAGTGGTAGTTGAGGCCCACGCCGTCGCCGGTCAGGCCCAGCGTGGCGATGGAATCCAGGAAGCACGCGGCCAGGCGGCCCAGGCCGCCGTTGCCGAGCGACGGTTCGACCTCAAACTCCTCAATCTTATTGAGGTCGTGGCCCGCGGCGGTGAGCTGGTCCTTAACCTCGCTATAGATACCGAGGTCGATCATGTTGTTGATGAGCAGCTTGCCGATCAAGAATTCGGCGGAGATGTAATAAAGCTTTTTCTTGCCATTGTTGAGCGGGCAGGCGGCTGAGCGCTTCTGCACGAGCTTAACAAGCAGTTTGTAAATGCGACGGTCATCGAGCTGCTCGAGCGAGATGCCAAAAGACTGCTCGGCAAGTTCTGCGAGATCGATACGGGGCATGTTTCCTCCTGTAATGGGTTGATTACATGTCTGCAATTCATAAGAAGCCCGCGCGAGGGGATTGGGGTGGCCTCGCGCGGGTAAGCAAGCGCGTCCGCACGGTGTGGTGGGTTCGGGCGCGGTGGCTCCTATTGGGGAAGCTCGATTTCGGCTTCCGACGGGATACGGAAGTAGGTCTCGGTCCAGTCGGTAAGCTTGTGCTCGAGCTCGCGGGTGATGGCACCATCGAGCATGCGCCAGGTCCAGTTGCCGCCTAGGGTGGCGGGGGTGTTGATACGCGCCTCGTTGCCCAGATTGAGCAGGTCCTGCATGGTGTAAATGCAGGTATCGCTCACGCTGGCGGCGATGGTTCGGTTGAGCGCGTCGGCTATGGACTCGCCTGCCTGCTGGTGGGTGTACAGGGCTGCCTGCTCGCGCTGACGCGGAGTGGCCGTACCCTCGAACCAACCGCGCGCCGTCTCGTTGTCGTGCGTGCCTACATAGGCGACGGTATTGGCGATATAGTTATGCGGCAGGTAATACGAGTTGGTGCCCTCAAAGGCAAACTGCAAGATCTTCATGCCGGGGAAGCCCGAGGTGTCGCGCATATCGATGACGCCGGGGGTGAGGAAGCCCAGGTCCTCGGCGATGATGGGCAGCGTGTCGAGTTTTTTCTCGAGCGTCTTGAAGAACTTGAGGCCGGGACCCTGCGTCCACGAACCGTAGGACGAATCGGGCGAGGAGAACGGCACCTCCCAATAGGCCTCGAAGCCGCGGAAGTGATCCAGGCGGATGACGTCGTACATGTCGAGGGCGGCGCGAATGCGGCCCTCCCACCAGGAGAAGCCGTCGGACTCCATGGCGTCCCAGTCGTAGATGGGGTTGCCCCAGTACTGGCCGGTGGCCGAGAACTGGTCGGGCGGCGTGCCGGCGACGCTCACCGGATTGCCGGCGGCGTCGATCTTAAAGAGCTCAGGCGTCGCCCACATCTCGACGGAGTCACGCGAGACATAGATGGGCAGGTCGCCGATGATGAGAATGTCGCGCTCGTTGGCATAGGCCTTGAGGCGGCTCCATTGGCGATCGAAGAAGTACTGCGTCATCTGGTGGTAGAGCATACGCTCCGGATGGTCGGCGCAGACCTTGGCGGAAGCCTCGCCGCGGGTGCGGAGCTCCGCGGGCCACTCCCAAAACGCCTTGAGACCGCACTCCTCTTTGACGGTCATGAACTCACAGTAGGGGATGAGCCAGTCCTCGTTGGCCTGGATAAAGTCATCGAAATCGGCCGGCTTGTCGGCAGCAAAGCGCTCAGCGGCGCGGTCGAGAATCTGACGACGGCCGCCAAAGATAGCACCGTAGTCGACGTTACTGGGGTCGGATCCCAGATACACGCCATCGATATCGCGCTGCTCCAGATACCCTGCCTCGATAAACTCGGCAAAGTCGATAAAGTTGGGGTTTCCTGCGCGGGCCGAGAACGACTGATAGGGCGAATCGCCATAGCTGGTCGTCGTAAGGGGCAGAATCTGCCAGTAATGTTGTTTGCACGAGGCGAGAAAATCGACGAAGTCGTAGGCATTCCAGCCAAAGCCGCCGATTCCGTATGGTCCGGGCAGAGATGAGACGGGCATGAGGACGCCGCTTGCACGCTCCATGAATGCGCTCACCAACCTTCTTGTTGTGGGGTCGGCCTGCCGATGGGTGCGCAGTCCGCCTCCGATGTTCTGATTCGATACGCCTATTGTAAAACATGTTGTTTAAACATGTACAGGCAAGATAAAAAAGTTGGTCGATTTTCGGCGAATGGTTACATGCCATGAAAAAAGCCCCGACCTCACAACGTGAGATCGGGGCAAGAGCGGTATGTAGGTTTTTGCTACTCGGCGTCGGCGAAGCCGTTGGGGTTGTGGCTCTGCCAGTTCCAGCTATCGCGGCACATGTCCGCGATGTCGTACTGGGCCTTCCAGCCCATCATGCGCTCGGCCTTGGAGGCATCGCACCAGTTGGCAGCGATGTCGCCGGCGCGGCGCTCGCGGATCACATAGGGCAGCTCCTTGCCACAAGCCTTGGAGAAGGCGGCGACGACCTCGAGTACCGAGGTGCCGGTGCCGGTGCCCAGGTTAAAGATCTCGACGCCGGTTTTGCCGTTCATCCAGTTAAGGGCGGCAACGTGACCAGAGGCCAGATCGCACACGTGGATGTAGTCACGCACGCCGGTGCCGTCGGGGGTGGGGTAGTCGTTGCCAAAGACCTGAACGGCCTCGAGCTTGCCCACGGCGACCTGGGCGACATAAGGCACCAGGTTGTTGGGGATGCCCTTGGGGTCCTCGCCGATCAGGCCCGACGGATGGGCGCCGATGGGATTGAAATAACGGAGTAACACGACGTCCCACTCGGGGTCGGCGGTGTGGACGTCCATAAGGATCTGCTCGATCATCCACTTGGTCCAACCATAGGGGTTGGTCGCGGGCTTCTTAGGATCCTCCTCGGTGACGGGCGGGTTGTCCGGGTCGCCGTAGACGGTCGAGGAGCTCGAGAAGATGATGGACTTGCAGCCATGGTTGCGCATGACGTCGATGAGCACCAGGGTGTTCTCGATGTTGTTGTGGTAGTACTCGACGGGCTTGCTCACCGACTCGCCGACGGCCTTAAAGCCGGCGAAGTGGATGACGCGGTCGATCTGATGGGTGTCGAAGATCTTGTTCATGGCCTCGCGGTCGAGCACGTTGGCCTCGTAGAAGGTGAGGTTCTTGGCAGCCTCTTCGCCCACGATGGTCTTGACGCGGTCGACGGCGACGGCGCTGGAGTTGGAAAGGTCATCGACGATGACGACCTGGTAGCCGCCCTCGAGCAGCTGAACGACGGTGTGCGAGCCGATAAAGCCGGCGCCGCCGGTAACGAGGACGCAGGTGTCTTTGGGGTCGAGTGCTTTGGACATGTAGTCTCCTATCGAATCAGGAACACTTCTAGAGGGGAGTATAGCGCAGGCAGGGACGCCCAAATCATGCGCTGTAGGAAAAGCAGAGGACTATGTTAACGTTCTCATAGAAGAGCTTGCGTACGCATAACCTGATCTTTGGCATTTGCTTGCGAGCCGCTGACCTTGTAGTTTCCTGCCGTTCGTGGAAATCGTTGGGACGCGCCATATGTACGCTAATATGTATGAGTTGAGCGACATATAAATAAACATGTAACGGAGTACATATGTCACCAAACAGCGATTCCATCCTTTCCCAGGAGCTCTCGCGCCGCACCGCCCTCAAGGCCCTGTTCGGCGCCGCTTCTGCGGCAGTTCTTTTTGGCCTGCCCGCTCGCGCCCATGCGGCGGAGGCTTCCAAAGAAACCACCGATAAACTGAATGCCGCCCAGGCCCAGCTCGACGAGGTTCAGGCCCAGCTCGACAGCATCGCAAATGAGTATGCGGCGCTGGCCAACAAGAATGCCCAGACCCTCAACGACATCGAGAATGTCCAGGGCAAGATTGACGACACGCAGGCCCAGATCGATGAAAAGAAGGCCGAGCTCAAGAAGAAGCGCAACGACCTTTCCGATCGCGTGGCCGCCAGCTACAAGTCCGGTGGCACGAATATCCTGTCGCTGCTGCTGGCCTCTGGCTCGTTTGAGGAACTCGTCGCCAACGCGCATTACGTTGAGAAGATCAACAAGAGCGACCGCGATGCCATCGAGGATATCCAGACGATTCAGGCTGAGCTCGACGCACAGAAGACCGAGCTCGAAGCGCAAAAGGCCGACCTGGAGAAACTCAAGGACCAGCAGACGGCTCAGATGCAGGATATGCAGGCCAAGCAGCAAGAAGTCCAGACCGTGCTGAACGGTCTTTCCGACGACGTCAAGGAGCTCATGGCTCAGCGCGATTCCGAGATCCTCGCTGCCGCCCAGGCTGAGGAGGCCGCTAGGAAGGCTGCCGCTGCCGCGGCTGCCGCGAACAAGAACAATTCCTACTCGGGTGGTTCAAGCTCGGGTGGCGGATCGTATGCGCCCGGAACCCCGCAACAGAATGCCGGCTCGGGCAAACAGCAGGCCGTCGTCAACGCGTGCTACTCCACGCCTTCGCCGGGTCAGAACTGGTGCGCGGCGTGGGTTACCAATGTCTTCCGTAACGCCGGCGTTGGCTACTTTGGCGGTAACGCGTGCGATATGTTTAACGCATGGTGCTATAGCTCCGACCGCTCGGCGCTGCAGGTGGGCATGATCGTGGCCGATTCCTCGCACAGCGGCACGGGTGCTCCGGGCCTTATCTACGGTCATGTGGGTATCTACGTTGGCGGCGGCATCGTTATGAGCAACGAGGGTGCCATTACGTCTAAGTCGCTCGATTCGTTTATTAGCTTCTATGGCACTGGCTCTGGCGTGCGTTGGGGCTGGCTCGGCGGTATTGCGCTGTCGTAGCTGCGGCTTGGTCCGGGACAGCCCGAGAGGCATAAGGTTGCCTGCTCGGGCAGTCCTGCTCGCACGGAGAGCACATTAA
>CABUUE010000009.1 GCA_902494685.1 uncultured Collinsella sp. | reverse complement strand
GCGCTTTTCGCCGCATGCGTTCGTATGCCAGCCCCGATGCAACGTCATACATACGGGCCATCATAGCTGTGCTGCCGTTTCCAAGAAGCAGGGAATAGTTCTTCGCATGCGCGTCCGGTGCGCCGATGATGGCGTTAAAGAAAAGTATCTGCGTAAACAGATACAGGTTAAGTTGATGATGGCTCGTGTTGACGAGGAGTTCCTGAATGTCGCGTGCGGTCGGGCCACCGTCTGCCGTGTACTTTTGAGCGGGCATCACTCCAAGGGCCTGACAGAGGTCTTCTTGGTGTAGACGCATGATTGTTCCGTCTTTGGCTTTCACACGGTCATAGCGTTCAACAATGAGGGCGGGTTCGTCCTCAAATAAGCGATACTCAACGTTCGCCGTTGCGATACCCGCGCGCTGGGCGCTTTTCATGCAGACAAACTCATTAAGAGCTTCAAGTTTAAATCCGATAACGCCATTTTTGAAAATATGCGTCGTGGGCGAGGAACCTACGCATTCGCACCAGCGACCGTCTATGAGCGCGAGTGCGAACTTGCCCTGGTTGCCTCCAAGTGACCAACTTTCATCTAGGCCCATCCACGATGCCTCGCGGTCATCCCTGATCGACTTGAGGCGCAAGGCAATCTCGTGGTCGTCTATAGGGCGGTATTCGCCAGTGCGATGCAAGGCGGCGTCGATATCTTCTTCGGCGCAAAACTGCACTCCGCCCGGACAGTCGAGTCCGATATGGCTGAGCAGCGCAACGGGATTATTGGGCCTGGCGTCGAATTCGGCGGCAATCGCTTTTCGTTGGTCCTCGCTGTCGGGCAGAAGGCCAAACAAGTACGGATTCATGACCTGTTGGCCGTATGTGCGATTTGATACGGGAATGTTGGTCGATAGGGCTGGCCCGTCATAATCTTGATCGTAGGCAAAACTGACTAGACCGCTCTCATCTTGCATGAGCGTTCCTGCGGGTACGCCGCAAATAATAGTCCGAAGCGTTTTTCTGGCCATTGGCTATCTCCCTTCGGGCTTGGTTTGGGCAGATGCGCTTGCGGCAATCGAGACTCCGAGATTGGACATGGCGAAATCGGCGAAGGCCTTGTCGTAGAGCTCGGCCGTAAAGGGGGTATCTGGAAGAGCTGGAATGGCTGCGCCGCGTCGGTTGCGATGGTGAAGACGTTGAGTGTGATGGCACCTGGGGGTGCTACAAGGTTGCAAATCGGCATGCGGGGCGTCGGTTGGCTGCTCATGTTTCGTGTCGTCGATATTCCCTTGAGCAACTAGTGCCAGTCCGAGAGCACCGAAAACCGCCAGCAGCTTGTCGAGCCGAATACCCGTGGCATCTCCCAGCTCGAGCGATGCGAGCAGGCGCTCCGAAACACCGGCTTTTTTAGCGAGGGTTGCACGGGTGAGACCCTGAGCATCGCGTGCCTGGCGCACGTAGATGCCAGCTTGGCGCGGTGTGGTGATGGGAAGGGTATCCACGGCGATCTCCTAACGTGCAGACTTTTGCATATCAGTATGACATGCAAAAGTCTGCATGAAAAGGCCTCATGCAAAACTCTGCATGAGGCCTTGCCCGGACGTTTAGTTTTGAAGGGTGTTTTACAGCGCCAAAAACCCCAAGTGTTCCAGCAGAATCTTGAGGCCGATAAGGATAAGCACGACGCCACCCACGATGGTGGCGGGTTTTTCGTAGCGCGCGCCAAAGGTGTGGCCGATCGCCACGCCGGCGACGGAGAAGATAAACGTTGTGATGCCTATAAGCGATACAGCGGGCACGATGTCGACCGAGAGTGCCGCAAACGAGATGCCCACGGCTAGGGCGTCGATTGAGGTGGCAATGGCGAGGAGCAGGTACTCGACCAGGTCAATCTTTTCGGCATCCTTGCCGTCGCCTTCATCCTCGTCCTCGGTAAAGGCTTCCCACAGCATTTTGCCGCCGATGAAGGCGAGCAGGATAAAGGCGATCCAGTGGTCGATGGGGCCGATGATGCCCATAAACTGACTGCCAAGCGCCCATCCGATTACGGGCATGCCGGCCTGGAAGCCGCCAAAGAACAGGCCGAGCACCACGGCGACCTTAAGGTTGATCTTTTTCATGCCGAGACCCTTGCAGATGGAAACGGCAAAGGCGTCCATCGAAAGGCCAACGGCGAGCAACACGAGCTCTGCGAGTCCCATAGCCTGGCTCCCTCTCTGCGGGCGAGCCCGCGTGTACCTCTTGGGGGAATAACAAAAAAGACCCGTGGCGTACGCGCTGCGCGCACAACCACGAGTCTCGTTCATTAAGGCAAGCCAGACCGTTTCGGCCAGTATGTTGACTTGCCGCGCCACCGGAGGCGAACCCGGCCACGCGACTACTCCCTCATTCATGTGAACCCCGATGCTACCACATAAGCAACCCATTTGGGTTGGGCTCTCAGCTGTGTTCGCTCATTCTGTAAGCATCGGATTTCGCAAGCGCCGCGGGGACAAACCGTGAGAAACTATTTAGCGTTTATGGAGCGTATACGATGGGAGCGATGCCTTGGATAAGAACGAGCTGCAAAAGCGTATGGAACAGGCCATCCGCCTGACGGCACCTGGTCAGCCGATCCGCACCGCCCTCGACATGATCATCGCCGGTCACCTGGGCGCCCTTATCTGCGTCGGTGACACCGAAAACGTGCTCGCTGCCGGTAACGACGGCTTCCCGCTCAACATTTCGTTCACCTCGAACCGTCTGTTCGAGCTCTCCAAGATGGACGGTGCCATCGTCATCGACGGCGACCTCACCCAGATCCTGCGCGCCAACTTCCACCTCAATCCCGATCCCTCGCTTGCCACGAGCGAGACGGGCATGCGTCACCGCACCGCCGCTCGCATGTCGGTGCTCACCGACGCCATCGTGATCTCGGTTTCGGCTCGTCGCGCCGTCGTCAACGTGTACGTCCACGGCAAGAGTTACGAGATCCAGCCCGTCACCACCATCATGAGCTCGGTCAACCAGCTCGTCGCCACGCTTCAGACCACCCGTCAGTCGCTCGACCGCTCCTTGCTGCGCCTGACGGCCCTTGAGCTCGACGACTACGTCACGCTCGCCGACATTACCGGTATTTTCTCGAGCTTCGAGATCATGCAGCAGGCAAAGACCGAGCTTAAGGATTGCATTGTCAAGCTGGGCAACCAGGGCAAGCTCGTGCAGATGCAGCTCGAGCAGCTCGCCGGCTCCAGCATGGATACCGAATACGACTTGATGATCCGCGACTACGCAAGCGATTCCTCTGAGGCAAACGCCGAGAAGATCCGCGCCGAGCTGAGCCGCATGACGCCCAAGGACCTGTCCGACCCGCAGCATGTGGCGGCGGTTCTGGGTTACGACGACCTGGACGAGGACTCCGTCATGACACCGCTGGGCCTGCGCACGCTTTCGCGCGTGTCCGTCGTGCGCGACGGCGTGGCCGAGAAGATCGTCGACGAGTACGGCTCGCTGCAGGAGCTCATGGACGACATCAGCGAGGATCCGGAGCGCCTGGGCGACTTTGGCGTCAACAACCCTGCCATTCTTGCGGACTCGCTGTACCGCATGAAGGGCACCAAACAGGGGAACGCATAATGGCGCCCGTATGCGCCGTGGTCGTTGCCGGCGGCAGCGGTCAGCGCTTTGGAAATCCCGGCGGCAAGCAGCTCGTTAACGTGGCGGGCCGTCCGCTCATGAGCTGGTCCATCCGCGCGTTTGATCGTAGCGACAAGGTCGGCCATATCGTGGTGGTGTGTCCTGCCGAGCGCCGTGCCGAGATGCGCCGCCTGGCCATCGACCCGTTTGACTATGACACGCCCATCAGCTTTGCCGATGCCGGCGATACCCGTCAGGATTCCACCCGTGCCGGCGTGCATGCGGTTCCGGCGGGTTTCGAATATGTCGCCATCCACGATGGCGCTCGTCCGCTCATTACGACCGAGGCCATCGACCACGCTATCGACGTGCTCATGGGTGACCGCTCGCTCGACGGTGTCGTGTGCGGTCAGCCCGCGATCGACACGCTCAAGATCGTCGACGGCGATAATATCGTCGAGACGCCGCCGCGCGAGCTCTATTGGGCCGCGCAGACGCCGCAGATCTTTAGCGTCGACGCGATGAAGCGTGCCCATGCCGCGGCGATTGCCGAGGGCTTTATCGGTACCGACGACTCATCGCTGGTCGAGCGCATGGGCGGGCGCGTCCGCTGTGTCCAGAGCCCGCGCGACAACCTTAAGGTGACGGTGCCCGAGGATCTGCGTCCCGTAACCGCGATTCTGCTTGGCCGCATGGCCGAGGGAGAGGACCTTCCCTATGTTCAGTAACCTGCGCATTGGCCACGGCTACGACGTCCACCGTTTGGTGGAGGGGCGTCGATGTATCATCGGCGGGGTCGACATTCCCTACGAGCGCGGCCTGCTGGGCCACTCGGATGCCGATGTGCTCGCGCACGCCTTGGCCGACGCCATTCTGGGCGCCTGCCGCGGGGGAGACATCGGCAAGCTATTCCCCGACACCGATCCTGCCTACGAGGGTGCTGATTCGATGGTGCTGCTCGCTCGCGTGATGGACTATGCGCGCGAGCTGGGCTTTGAGTTTGTCGATGCCGACTGCACCATTGCCTGCCAGCAGCCCAAAATCACCCCGCACCGCGATGCCATGCGCGCCAACCTTGCCCATGCCCTGGGCGTTGACGTCGAAAATGTAGGCGTCGCCGCCACTACGACCGAAAAGCTCGGTTGGGAAGGCCAGGGCGAGGGAATCGGCGCCTGGGCCGTCTGCCTGCTACAGAAAACCGTTAAGGAGTAACGAATGCGTATCTACAACAGCGCTACCCATAAAAAGGAAGAGTTCCAGCCCATCGAGTCCGGCAAGGTTCGCATGTACGTGTGCGGCCCCACGGTCTACGACAACATCCACATCGGCAACGCCCGTACGTTCATCAGCTTTGACGTGATTCGCCGCTGGCTCATCGCGAGCGGTTACGAGGTCACGTTCGCCCAGAACCTCACTGATGTCGATGACAAGATCATCAAGCGCGCCAACGAGCAAGGCCGTACGGCTGCCGAGGTCGCGACGGAGTTCTCCGACAAGTTCATCGGCGTCATGCGCGCCGCCAACGTGCTCGATCCCGATGTGCGCCCCCGCGCCACCAAGGAGATCGGCCCCATGATCGCCATGATCAAGACGCTTATCGAGCAGGGCCACGCTTACGCAGCCGATAACGGCGACGTGTACTTTGCCGTGCGCAGCGATCCCAACTATGGTCAGGTCTCGGGCCGCAACATCGACGACCTTATGGTTGGCGCGCGCATCGAGGAGAACGAGGACAAGAACGACCCGCTCGACTTTGCCCTGTGGAAGGCCGCCAAGCCCGGCGAGCCCAGCTGGCCGAGCCCCTGGGGCGAGGGCCGTCCCGGTTGGCACACCGAGTGCGCCGCCATGGTGCATCGCTACCTGGGCACTCCGATCGACATCCACGGCGGCGGCTCCGACCTTGCCTTCCCGCATCACGAGAACGAGTGCGCCCAGGCCACCTGCGCCTGGCACCAGGGCTTCTCCAACACCTGGATGCACACGGGCATGCTGCTGGTCGACGGCGAGAAGATGTCCAAGTCGCTCGGCAACTTCTTTACGCTGGCCGAGGTCCTCGAGCAGCACTCCGCTGCCGCCCTGCGCCTGCTGATGCTGCAGACGAGCTATCGCTCGCCGCTCGACTTTTCTTGGGAGCGCCTGGAGGGTGCCGAGAACTCGCTCACGCGTATCGCCGGTACGGTCGAGAACCTGCGTTGGGCCGCGAACCACGCGACGGCCGATGCCGACGAAGCGGCTGCCGAGGCGTTTGCCGCCAAGGCCGCCGAGACCCGTGCCACCTTTAAGGAGTGCATGGACGACGACTTTAACACCGCTGGTGCCATGGGTGCCGTCTTTGGCTTTGTCACCGAGTGCAACCAGTACCTGGAGCAGGCGGGCGACGCTGCCGACAAGACCGCCGCGCTTGCCGCCGCCGACACGCTGGCCGAGCTGCTCGATACGTTTGGCGTCGAGCTTCCCGAGCCCAAGGTCGAGCTGCCGCTGGGTCTGCTGGGCGTTGCCGCCGGCCTGGTCGCCTACACGGGCGACGACGTGGACGAGGCCGCTGCCAAGATTCTCGAGGCCCGCGCCGAGGCCCGTGCCGCCAAGAACTGGGACCTGGCAGACGCCATCCGCGACCAGCTCAAGGACCTGGGCCTCACCATTGAAGATACGGCCGCGGGTACTCGTATTAAGACCCTCTAGTATTTGTCGACCGTTCGAGGTGTGGCAGATTGCCTTGAAAGGGGAAGGCATAGACCTGGTGGTCATGCCCGACGATTGAAAGGCAAGGTGCCGTGGCTCGGACGGTCGATTCTTGTTTGTTATCTATTTAAGGAGGTCGCTTTATGGCCGACAATCGCAAGCGTGTACCGCGTGGAGGCAAACAGGCCGCTTCTGGCTCGCGTCCGATTCGCCACAATGACCGCGCTGCCGCTCCCAAGGGCCAGCGCGATCGCACCCAGGCCGCACGTCCGCAGCGCGATCGCAACCGCGACGCTGCCCAGGCTCCCAAGGGTGAGTTCATCGAGGGTCGCCGTGCTGCTGCCGAGGCGCTGCGCACCGGTTTTCCCATCAAGTGCGCGCTCATTGCCGAGGGCGGGGAGCGCGATGCCGCCTTGTCGCGCCTGGTCGACGACCTCAACGCTGCGGGCGTCCGCATCAAGTATGTGCCGCGCGCGCAGCTCGACGCACTGTCGAGCCATGGCGCTCACCAGGGTATCGCGCTCGAGGTTGGTAACTTCCCTTACGCCGATGTCGCCGACATCCTCGACCGCGCGGGTGACGGACCGGCGCTCGTCGTCGTGCTCGACCATGTGACTGACGACGGCAACTTTGGTGCCATCGTGCGTTCCGCCGAGGTTGTGGGCGCGGCCGGCGTCATCATCGCCAACAAGCGCGCCGCCGGCGTGACCGTGGGCAGCTACAAGACTTCAGCCGGCGCCGTCATGCATCTGCCTATCGCGCAGGTGCCCAACATCGCCCGCGCACTCGACGATCTTAAGGACGCTGGCTTTTGGGTGGGCGGTGCCTCCGAGCACGCCGAAGGCAGTTGCTGGGATGCTCACTTCGAGGGCCGCGTGGCGCTCGTCATGGGCTCCGAGGGCGACGGCATCTCGCGCCTGGTGCTCGAGAAATGCGACTTTTTGGCCAAGCTTCCCCAGCGCGGCATGACCGAGAGCCTCAATGTTGCCCAGGCGACCACGGCGCTGTGCTTTGAGTGGCTGCGCCGCAACGCCGGCGAGCTCATGGGGGAGGAGTAGCGCATGTCCAAAAAGAACCGCGCCAAGTCCAAGGCCAAGCGCTTTGGCGAGGGCTCGGCCAAGCCGATTGTTTCGGCCGCGACCTATGGCGTGGGCGGCAATGCGTTTGCGCAGGCCATCGCCGATCCGGTCTCGACGGTGCACTCCAACAAGCCCGAGCTGCTGGTGGTCGACGGCTACAACGTGATCCACTGTACGCCGCGCTACGAAAAGCTCGTGTACGACCATTCTGACGATCCGTATTCCAGCGACGTTCACGATATGGCGCGCACGGCGCTCATTAATGACGTAGCTGCGTTTGCCCAGGGCCGCTACGAGGCTGTGATCGTATTTGACGGCGCGGGCAATATCTCCAGCGAGCGCCCCAACCTACCGGCCCGCGGTGTGCGCATTGAGTTTTCGCCGACGGGTGTTTCGGCCGATACCGTGGTGCAGAAGCTCTGCATCGAGGCACGTGAGGAAGGCCGCGCGTGCTCCGTGGTATCGAGCGACGGCACGATCCAGGCCGTTGTCATGGGCAAGGGCGTCACGCGCATCTCGAGCCGTATGCTGGTGGACGAGATCAAACAGATCGACAACGACGTGCACGAGGCCGAGGAGGCCCCGCAGATCAAGATGACCCTGGGCAGCCGTCTAAGCCCCGAGGCCCTGGCCAAGCTCAAAGCTCTGCGCGGGAGGTAGGGGAGTTGGCGGGGCGATGCTGTCTCGCTAACTCCATTCAGCGATGTCGATCATTCTTTCGAGGCGCCATGTTAGCGCCTCTTTTAGATAAGGCAGTCTCGCTGTAAGAGCGTCGTTTTTGGATAGGATTTCGATTGCCTCGTCAACGAAACCCTCGAGTTTGTCGCCGTCAAACCAGCCCATGTCCTCGACGAGCAACATTTGTTTGGCGGGGCTTGAATGAAATTGTGCGCTGGTAAAACTGTGCTCTCCCGCCCTAAGCTCCTCTAGTGATATGTTGCACCAGAGTGATGAGCCCGAATCGAAGATAGGGGCAGGTCTGCAGGCTAGCGTGTTTACGTTTCGCACAAGGCCAAAGTTGCGCCAATGGCGATCATAGTTGGCAATGATGTCATCGCATACGATCATGCGGTCAAGGGCGTCTTTTATATCCGTCGCTCCAAGCTCCTCGCAGTTTGCTACATACCGTTCGTAATCGGTTAGTCGCTCGTCTGCATTTGCATGCTGGTTTACATAGAACGCAGGGACATACTCTTCTTCATCAGTTAAGAAGACATCGCATATGCTCAGGGCGGAAGTGCCCGTGCCCTCGAGCGAGTAAGGCACATAATCGCAAGCGTTTAGGATGCGACGGTGAAGTGCAGTCGCCACCAGCTCGTTATAAGGTTCCTGGTTTAGATGTGCACCTGCCTTGTGGAGGATTCGACGGTCATCCTCGCATGTCCAGTACTTTTGAAGATTGCCGTCCGAGGTGTTATCGGGCTTTGCGGCAGCCGCTTTTCCCTCTGGGGCAAAGGGCGCAATGGACAGCGAGACGTCATCAAAGGCGTTATTGAAGAAGTTGATATCCTCCCAGGCGAGACCGGAGTCTTGGGGCCTAATCCAATACTGGTCGGATAAGGAGAGGCCAAGATTTCGCTGGACGAGTTCATCGGGAACATCGACTGCGGCTTCTGCAAGCAGGGAGGCTAGTCCAATGCGTGCGAGCGGGATACCGCGGCCGCGCCACCAGATGCGGAAGGAGTCGAGCGATATGGGGCTATTAGGGCCAAATACTCCAATAGGGGCGTGGGCGTAATCGACGTCGGCGCCGATGTGGGTGAAGTCTTTTCGCGATGTGCTGTAGACCAGTTGGGCTACTTCGTGCGTGCGGTTCATGAGGGTAAATGCGACTTCGCTTTTCCCATGCCCACGACGAGGTCGTCCCCCTCTTTTGGTTGCGGAGCGGAGTCGCGCGTCTACGCTGTCTTTGTCGATGAGCCACACGCCAGAAGCCTTGCGGGCGGTCAGCGCGCCGTTCTTAATGAGCTCCTGCACCCTGCGCGGGCTGATGCCGAGCAGCTCGGCTGCTTCCTTGGTAGTCAACATCGCGAAACCCTTCGCCAGAACGAATAGTTTTATATAGCCAATTGTAATTAAAACTATTCGTTCTGGCGAATGGTTTTAAGATTGAGGGCGCACTGACAGAAATGAACGGGCCTGGTACGCGCTGTTGCTGGATTTTGCATATTTATATAACGCCGTGCGGCCTGTTGCGCCCCGTCCGCAATTCCATTATTCTTAACAGGCTTCGCGCGAAAGCGCCAAGTGTGCCAGTGTGGCGCAACGGTAGCGCAACTGATTTGTAATCAGTGGGTTGCAGGTTCGATTCCTGTCACTGGCTCCATGAGAGTTTCGGGCTCTGTCTCTATATGGGACAGAGCCCGTTTCTATTTAGGTGGCGCGCCATCAGGTTAGCGCCCATCCCGTTTTTGGTTTGTCTCGTCCTCCAGTTTGTCTAAATCTGTAACACCAAGACCGATATTTGGCATCTAACTGTTACAGATTGAGATGAAACTTAGGGTGTTTTAGGAATATCTTGATCTGTAACATGTAGAAGCGGAATAGGCCTCTTGCTGTTACAGATCGAGACAAGGGCGGGTGCGGACCTGGATGTTCTGCTCGAGCGTGGATTTCTGGACACGCGAGCGAAGAAAATCTTCCGACCGGAGAACGAGCGTGGATAATTAACTTGGATAGGGAGCTAAGGTAAACACCGATTGTCTATCGAAGGCTTTAGAAACAACGACCCCGATTTCATTGTGGAATCGGGGTCGTTTGTGCCTGAGGAATCCGAATGGATTAATCGAGCTCCTAAGGGACTTCTTGGGTTCTTGCTAATGGTCTGCCGAGGATGTCCCCAATGCAAGCAGCGGGCATCTACTCAATATAGTTGGGATTCTTCTTGATGATCACGCGTGCAGCGATGAACGAGACGACGATGGCGATGACGGCGACAACGCACGCCAGTACGAAGTTGCCCATGGATCCATCGGGAGCGATAAAGATCAGCGCAGAAAGAAGACCGGGGCATGCTCCCGCAACATACTCCTTCAGGACGAAGATACCTGCAGGGAGTCCCGCGCAGAGGGCGCCGATTGCCGTGCCGACAAGCAGGCGGGGACGCTCGATGAGGCAGCCATAAAATGCGGGCTCAGTTACGCCACAGAGTGCGGTGACGGCAACCGTGGTGACCATACCTCTCTTCTCCTTGTTGCCTTTCATTGCAGTTGCCAAGGCGAGACTCGTGCCGCCAATGCAGAGGTTTGAGATGAAGCCAAAGATGATGGGCGCCCAGCCGAGCTGCGCCAAGCTCGTAACTTCGATCGCGATGTAGGCCTTATCAAGACCGAGCATGACAAAATAGGGGTTAAGGGCTGCAAGGATTGGAGTAGCGATAAATGCCACGTTATCCATGAGCCACGTGGCGGCATCACTCAGCGCGTAGCCCATCATGCTACCGGCGGGGCCGAGGATAATCAGCTCAACAGGCACGACGATGAACATGGTGAGCAGCGGCTTCAAGAACAGTTTGGTAATGTCGGGGATGATTTTCTGAAGACCGCGATCAACAAAGTACATGAACACAACGCCCAGTACGATTGGCACCACCGTGCTCGAGTAGTCATTCGTCGGGATGGGGATGCCAAGAAAGTCGAGACCCTCAGCACCGCTAATAGACGAGCTAATCATGATTGCGCCCAGCAGTGCGCCCATGATAGGCTGCATCTTCATGACGGCGGCGAGCTGATAGCCGAGGTAAACGGGCAGGAAGCTAAATGAGGCGCTGAAGATCGCCAGCAGAACCTGGGCGGTTCCGCTATCGGTGCTCAATCCACAATAATTGACCAGGAGATTCTTGATCGAAAGAATGAGTCCGCCAACGATGAGCGCCGGGACGATGGGCATGAATACCTGTGCAGAGACGTTCCCGAATTTCTCAATCAAGCCCATGGCGGTGTTACCGCTTTTAATGCCTTCTGCAAGGTCTTTGGCGGTTTGGGCATCGTCGGCAACCGTGCCACCGCCGACTTCGATTCCCGCGAAGTCGAGGAAGTCGTTGTAAGCCTCGGTGACGTTGGGGCCGATGATCACCTGAAGCTGGCCACCGCTGACTACTGCCCCGAGCGCCTGGTCGGCCGATTTGGCGAGCTGGAGATCGATGATCGAGGTGTCTCGTGCGTCGATGCGAAGGCGCGTCGCACAATGAGTTACCGATGTAATGTTCTCTTTGCCGCCAACAGCCTTTAGGACTGTTTCGGACATTGCCTGATATTTCATCTCTTTCTCCTAACCTTCCTGCTCCTGATACTTCGAGATAAGGTCTCGGTACCAATACCAGCTCTTTTTGGGGGTGCGCTCCAGATTGTTCTCGAAGTCGATATGGACAAGTCCGTATCGTTTTTCGTAGCCGTTGATCCAGCTATACAGATCCATCGTCGACCAGAGGTAGTAGCCCTCAACGCGCGCGCCGTCGCGCTTAGCCCTCATCATGTGCTCGATGAACTGGCCCAGAAGCTCGATGCGGTCATCATCGTGGATCATTCCGTCTGCGTCTGGTTGCTCATAGGCGCCATGTCCGTTTTCCGTAATAAAGATGCGGGGCGCGTCATAGCGCTCGTGGACATCCATGATGGTTGAATACATGCAACTTGGGAGTATTTCGCGGCCCCATTTATTGCGGGGAACATTGCTGTCGCGGGCGCTTTCAAACAAGGGCGCAATGCATTTTCCTTCGACCTTTTTGCTCGAACCGCCCTTATTGTTCGCCGAAACGGCAAGCTCTCCACCGTGCCAGTCGGTTACATACTCTCGGCAATACACGTTGAGTCCAATAAAATCGACTTTACCGTCGCTGAATTCTTCTACGTCATTTGGGGATCGATAGAGCGAGACGCCAAGTTTTTCAAGGATTTCGTCCATTTCTGGCGGCAGTTGACCCTGAAGCGCTGGTGCCAGAATCATGCGATTGGCGAAAAAGTCTGCGTATCGAAATACGTCATCGGGGTGCTCGGTTGCCGGGTCGAGTTCGACAACGCCGCCATCGTGGACGGCGCCGATGATGCCGTCGTAGCCCATTTGACGATATGCTCGGACTGCGAGTGCGCTTGCGCGCATCAGGTTGTACTGAAACTGCATGTACGACTGAACATCGAGCGATCGATTGGGGGGATAGTTGCCCAACATGTTTACGCAGTAGCTGTAGAAATGCGGCTCGTTAACGGTAGCCCAGATTTTGACGCGGTCTCCAAAGCGCTCAAAGCAAATCTTGGCGTATTTGCAGAACCACTCTGCCATGTCGTTGTTCAGCCATCCGCCTTTGCAAGCAAGCGTGAATGGCAGATCGTAATGGAACAGCGTAACGTTGGGCTCTATGCCATTTTCGAGGCAGCAATCAATGACCCGATTATAAAAATCGATACCCTCTTCATTCACTTTGCCGATACCGGTGGGGATGATTCGACTCCATGAAAGAGAGAAGCGATAGGTGTTTTGTCCGCCTTCTTTCATCATGCGGATATCTTCTTCATAGCGATGGTAGAAGTCGCAAGATACATCACCGTCAACATGGTTGATGTTCTTATTGCTTGTGTGGCTAAAGAAATCCCACTCACCAAGGCCTTTGCCGTCTTCGTTCCAGGCACCCTCGCACTGATAAGACGCCGTGGCGGAACCCCAGAGAAACGGCATGTTGTTCACGTTGCCCATGAATCCCCTTTCCATCATTCAACACGGTGGATACGTGTGGCGGAATTATGATTAAGGTGACGTCAACTGATTTGAATCATAGGAGAACGACCAAAGCTGTTTGATTCAATAAATGAATCATGATTTCGAGGAGAGCGGAAAGAGGGATCACGTGAATATCAATGACTTCGATGTGCTCAATCGCATTAGCTCCATCATCAACAGCGAGTTTGGGTCAAACGATGCCGCCATCGCTCGATATCTCATCGCTCACATTAGGCGTTCGAGCGAAATCAATGTTGCCGCAATAACCCGCGATGCATTCGTGACCCGTTCCGCTGTTCGTCGTTTCTGCAATCGATTGGGCTACCAGTCTCTTAGCGATTTGAAAGAATCATTTACTCAGTCAGTCTTTCCAAGCGACTTAAGCCATCGAGAGGAGGAATTTGGCTACGAGGAGTACAGGGCAGAGCTCGACGTTCGCATGATCGAGATGTTCGCTGAGGTTGAAAGCGGCGTGTCCGATATCGCTATTAAGCATCTTGTCGACGAAATTGATGGCCATAAAAACGTTGAAATCTGGTGCACCAATAATGTGAGCGCCAATCTCGTACGATTTCAGCAGGAAATGTTTTATGCGGGCAAGATAGTTCGCATAGTTGCTGGGGCTAACGTCGCGGAATTGAAAAACATGGGAGACGCTTCGCAGTCATTGATAATTCTCGTATCGGTCTCCGGGCTATTTGCGTCACAGGCGCGTGAGTATCTTGATTGCCGTTCGGGCAGGAAGATTCTAATTACTGCGTTTAGCAACGATGACAAATCGAGGTCTTTTGACCGTGTATATCGTCTTGGTAATGCGGGAAACGGAATTGACCGACTCGGCGTTTATTCGAAATACGCCATGACTTATTTTTTCGACTTGCTATCGTCGTGTTACTTGAGTCGCTACCCCTGCACCAAGGGGGAGCCGCTCTATGGGTCTACTTTGGCCTGGCCCGAGTAGTTGCGGCTTTACAGTTCTCTCGCCTGGAGAATGAACGTGGATAATCTGCCACTTTGGCCTTAGAGCCGCGCTAAAAGTGGGAGATAATCCACGCTCGATCGTGGCGTGGAAGCCCGATCTCGACCTATATATAGGTGCAAATAAGCCGTTATCGAAGTTCGATCCTGAAGGTGTACTCCACTACACCAAAGTGTTACCTCGGGAAACGTCACCTCAGTATCCAAAACCACCGTCCTTCATATCCAAACTCAACAAAACCGCAGGTCACGGCTATATAGATACGCCCGGCACCGTGTATCTAGAGGTTTTCGTTGACAGCCCCCAAGGTGGCATCGTATTATCTTCTTCGTTCGCGGGGGCGGCGGTCCAAAAGACCAAAGGACCTGCGGATACTTGAACGATTGGGAGTTTGCCCGAGTGGTTAATGGGGACGGGCTGTAAACCCGTTGGCTCTGCCTACATAGGTTCGAATCCTATAGCTCCCACCCGTCAAGTGCCTGTATAGCTCAGTCGGTAGAGCACTTCGTTGGTAACGAAGAGGTCACCAGTTCAAGTCTGGTTGCAGGCTCCATCCGGCGGTGTAGCTCAGTTGGTTAGAGCACACGGTTCATACCCGTGGCGTCACTGGTTCGAATCCAGTCACCGCTACCATAGGTAACACGGTGGCTTCTCAATAGTATGTTGAGAGGCCACTATGGTATAAAGGCAAAGTCCCGTCCGGGGACGACCTGTTAAGAGGAGGGCTTTATGGCCAAAGAGAAGTTTGAGCGCACTAAGCCGCATGTTAACATCGGCACCATTGGTCACGTCGACCACGGCAAGACCACGCTGACCGCTGCCATCACCAAGGTTCTCTCCGAGACCGAGGGCTGCAAGGCTGACTTCACTGCGTTCGAGAACATCGACAAGGCTCCCGAGGAGCGCGAGCGCGGCATTACGATTTCCGTCTCCCACGTTGAGTACGAGACCGCTGCCCGTCACTACGCTCACGTTGACTGCCCGGGCCACGCTGACTACGTCAAGAACATGATCTCCGGTGCTGCTCAGATGGACGGCGCTATCCTGGTCATCGCTGCTACCGACGGCCCCATGGCTCAGACCCGCGAGCACATCCTGCTCGCCCGTCAGGTCGGCGTTCCCTACATCGTCGTCTTCCTGAACAAGTGCGACATGGTCGACGATGACGAGCTCATCGACCTCGTCGAGATGGAGACCCGTGAGCTCCTCTCCGAGTACGATTTCCCCGGCGACGACATCCCCGTCATCCGTGGCTCCGCTCTGGGCGCTCTCGAGGGCGACGCCAAGTGGATGGACGCCATTCGCGAGCTCATGAAGGCCGTCGACGAGTACATCCCGACGCCTGCTCGTAACAACGACCTCCCGTTCCTGATGGCCGTTGAGGACGTTATGACCATCTCCGGCCGTGGTACCGTTGCTACTGGCCGTGTCGAGCGCGGTGAGCTCAAGCTCAACGAGCCCGTCGAGATCGTCGGCATCAAGGATACCCAGAACACCGTCGTTACCGGTATCGAGATGTTCCGTAAGTCCATGGACTTCTGCGAGGCTGGCGACAACGTCGGTCTGCTGCTCCGCGGCATCAAGCGTGAGGACATCGAGCGCGGCCAGGTTCTCTGCAAGCCCGGTTCGGTTACCCCGCACACCAAGTTCACCGGCGAGATCTACGTTCTGACCAAGGAGGAGGGCGGCCGTCACACCCCATTCTTCGATGGTTATCGTCCTCAGTTCTACTTCCGTACCACCGACGTTACCGGTACGGTCAAGCTCCCCGAGGGCACCGAGATGGCTATGCCTGGTGACCACATCACCATCGAGGGCGACCTCATCCACCCGATCGCCATGGAGGAGGGCCTGCGCTTCGCTATCCGCGAGGGTGGCCACACCGTCGGTTCTGGCATCGTCTCCACGATCATTGAGTAAATTAGCTCTTTGATATAGCTGACTTAGAGAACCCGGCACTTATATGGGTGCCGGGTTCTTTTCTGCAATGGATATTGAGCCGTTGCTGGTGTCGAGAGGATCGATAATGGTCCTGGATGCACCGTCGATTAGCTCTCGATGGCTTCATTGATGTGTTCCAAATATGAATGGATCCACCGAGAACCAATTGACTCGAGGTTTTCATTGACAGCACTTACGTGGAGCTGATAAAGTAACAACTCGTGCCCGTACGGGGCGGAAATGAAAGGTTCAGGATACATGCGTACTCTAGTTACTCTTGCGTGCACTGAGTGCAAGCGCCGCAACTATACGACCACCAAGAACAAGTCGACCATGCCTGATCGTATGGAGATCAAGAAGTATTGCCCCTGGTGCCGTCACCACACGCTGCACAAAGAGACTCGCTAGTCTCTAGTCACATACGCCAGTAGTTCAATTGGTAGAGCATCGGTCTCCAAAACCGAGTGTTGAGGGTTCGAGTCCTTCCTGGCGTGCCAGTCATTATTCCGTAAGCTCCCACTTGGGGGCTTACGGTTTACTCATGTATAAGCGCATTGCGCGGAGGTAACCCAAATGGCCAACAAGAAGAACAAGAAGAAGGCTCAGCAGCCGGCACCTGCCAACAAAGCTGCCGCCAACTCCAAGGTTGAGGCCAAGAAGGCCGTTGCCAAGAAGAACG
>CABUUE010000008.1 GCA_902494685.1 uncultured Collinsella sp. | reverse complement strand
GACCGTCGAACAGATTTTCGCAGACCTGCCGCAAACCAATATCCTGATCAACTGCGCTGGCGTCATCAGCACCAAGAAGTTCGACGAGATCGACGACACCGAGTGGCGCCGTACCATCGACATCAACCTCAACGGCACCTTTACCATGATGAACGCCGTGTACCCGCACTTTAAGGCTGCCCATGCCGGCACTATCGTCAACGTGAGCTCTGTTGCTGGCAAGATCGGCGGCGGCCTGCTCGGCACCGCGGCTTACGCGAGCTCCAAGGCCGGTGTTAACGGTCTAACCAAGGCAGTCGCCAAGGAGGGCGGTAGGTTCGGCGTTCGCTGCAACGCTGTGTGCCCGTCGCTCACGTTGACCGATATGACCTCGATTCTCTCTGACGAGAACTCTCAGCGCATCATCAACGGTATTCCTCTGGGCCGTGCCGCCCAGGCCAGCGAGCCTGCGCAGATGGTGCTCTTCTTTGCCTCCGACCTCGCCAGCTTCGTGAACGGCGAGATCGGTGACTGCGACGGTGGCATCGTTCTGGACGGGTAATACCCCGCGACGTTAATTCGGCGACGGCTCCTGCGACTCGGGACCGTCGCCTTCTTTCTGGCACAGGAGCGTGCGACCGCGTGCCACACGCATCAAAAGGAGATATAAATGAGTGAATCGACTGTGGTGGAGGCGCCGGCGGCAAAGGAGCCGTTCTTTAAGATGTCCTCCATCCCGGGTGCCAATATTTTGGTGCCGCTTCTGCTGGGCTGCCTGCTCAACACGCTATTCCCCGATCTGTTCAAAACGCTCGGCAGCTTTACGCTTGGCATGACCCAGCAGGGTGCAGGCCCGCTCGTGGGCGCTTTTTTGCTTATCGTCGGTACGACGATTTCGTTTAAGAGTGCTCCTGCCGCCGCTGCCCGCGGTGCCATCATCATCGCCGTCAAGCAAATCGTGGTCGTTGCCGTGTCGCTGCTCATCCTTTATGTGTTCAACGACAACCTGTTTGGCATCTCTGCCATGGTGATGCTGGCGGCTTGCACCGGCGCCAACAACGCTATGTACGCTGGTCTGATGGGCACCATGGGCAATGAGGCCGAGCGTGGCGCTGTCGCAATCACCACGCTCGTTGTCGGCCCTCCGGTCACGATGATCGTGCTCGGCGCTGCCGGCCAGGCTCCGATCGGCTGGTCGCTCGTGGGTGCCATCCTGCCGATCGTCGTCGGCATTATTCTGGGCAACGTCTTCCCCAGCTTTAAGAAGATGATGGCACCGGCACTTTCCGCCGTCATCGTGCTCGTCTTCTTTGCCATGGGCTCGACCATGACCTTTGGCCAGCTCATTAATGGCGGTCTTCCCGGTATTCTGCTCGGCGTGATCTGCTCGGTGATCTTTGCAATTCCCGTCATCGCGGTCGACAAGCTCACGGGCGGCACGGGTGTCGCAGGTGCGGCCATTTCGAGCTGCGCCGGAGCCAATGTGGCTACGCCTGCTGCCATGGCAAGCGTCAACGGGGCCATGTACGGTGGCGCCGTGCTCGCGACGGCTACGGCACAGGTTGCTGCCTGCGCAATCGTGACGGCTATATTGACCCCGCTGGTCACCAGCTGGTGCTACAAGCATTTTGAGGGCCAGCAGAGCAACAGCAAGGCAACGACCGACAAGGCTTCCGCAGCCGCCTAATGCCAAACGGCAATCAAAGCTAAATAACTAGCCACGCCATAGGGCGGCCCCGGGGGAAATCCCGTGGCCGCCCTTCAGTTTCTGAAGGGTCTCTGGGGTACTTTACCCTGATAAAGCTGACATAACAGCTAGAGTGAACGTCGTACAAAGGCAAGGAAAAATACCAAACAAATCGGTGAACGGTAGTTGTTCGCGCTCGCATTTCCTGCGGATTTGTTAAAAACGCCCTAATGGTATAAAAAAAGAAACATATAACAGCCCTGATGAAGGGGGTGGCTATGTTATCCTTCTCAAACGGGTGAAATCTTGGGTTTTGGGTTGCAGTTCCAAGGTGGACAAACGTTTTTCCCTGTACCAACGTGTGGTGAAGAACGGAAGAAGCCGGTAGTGCAAGCCGATAATTCAAGAATTCAATAAGCAGCGGTGTGAGAGAGCGCCGCATTACACGTAACTAGGAGCGTGGTTACACAATGCAGGAGGCATGGGAAGGCTTCAAGGAAGGCATCTGGACGGGAGAGGTTGACGTCCGAGACTTCATCCAGAAGAACTACACCCCCTACGAGGGCGACGAGTCGTTCCTCGTCGGTCCGACCGAGCGTACCAAGGAGCTGTGGGGCGAGGTTCTCGACCTGCTGCTTAAGGAGCGCGAGCAGGGCGGCGTCCTCGATATGGACACCAAGACCGTCACGGGTATCGTGAGCCACCCCGCTGGCTACATCGATAACGCCCACCGCGAGAAGGAGACCATCGTCGGCCTCCAGACCGACAAGCCGCTCAAGCGCGCGCTGCACGTCAACGGTGGTATCCGCATCGCTTGCCAGGCTGCCAGCCAGCACGGCTACAAGGTCGACGAGAGCGTTGTCGAGCGCTACACCTTCGAACGCAAGACTCACAACGCCGGCGTCTTCGATGTTTACACCCCCGAGATGCGTGCTTGCCGCTCGGCCCACATCATCACCGGTCTGCCCGATGGCTATGGCCGCGGCCGCATCATCGGCGACTACCGTCGTGTCGCCCTGTACGGTGTCGACTACCTGATCAAGGACAAGGAGGCCCAGAAGGCTTCCACCCCGACGGTCATGACCGCCGACAACATCCGCGACCGCGAGGAGCTGCAGGAGCAGATTCGCGCCCTCGGCGAGCTCAAGATGATGGCCGAGACCTATGGTTTCGATATTTCCAACCCTGCTACCAACACGCAGGAGGCCATCCAGTGGATGTACTTCGCCTACCTCGCTGCCGTCAAGGAGCAGAACGGCGCCGCTATGTCCATCGGCCGTACCTCTACGTTCATCGACATCTACGCTGAGCGCGACCTTGCCAACGGTACCTTCACCGAGGAGCAGATCCAGGAGTTCGTGGATCACTTCATCATGAAGCTCCGCATGGTCAAGTTTGCCCGTACCCCCGAGTACCAGGCCCTGTTTACCGGCGACCCGCAGTGGGTCACCGAGTCCATCGGCGGCATGGGTGTCGACGGCCGTACGCTCGTTACCAAGATGAGCTACCGCTACCTGCACACGCTCGAGAACATGGGCACCAGCCCCGAGCCCAACATGACCGTTCTGTGGTCGACCCGTCTGCCCGAGAACTTCAAGAAGTTCTGCGCCAAGACTTCTGTCGCCAGCTCCTCGATCCAGTACGAGAACGACGACCTCATGCGCGTTTACCACGGCGACGACTACGGCATCGCCTGCTGCGTGTCCTCCATGCGCATCGGCAAGGAGATGCAGTTCTTCGGCGCCCGCGCCAACCTGGCCAAGTGCCTGCTGTACGCACTCAACGGCGGTGTTGACGAGGTCTCCAAGAAGCAGGTCGGCCCCAAGTATCGTGCCGTCGAGGGCGATACGCTCGATTACGACGACGTTGTGGCCAAGTACAACGACATGATGAAGTGGCTCGCTGGCGTGTACGTCAACTCGCTGAACATCATTCACTACATGCACGACAAGTACTGCTACGAGCGCATCCAGATGGCTCTGCACGACAAGCACGTGCATCGCTGGTTCGCTACGGGCATCGCTGGCCTTTCCGTCGTGGCTGACTCCCTGTCCGCCATCAAGTACGCCAAGGTCCACCCCGTCCGTGATGAGAACGGCATCATCGTCGACTTCGAGACCGAGGGCGAGTTCCCCAAGTACGGTAACGACGACGACCGCGTCGACCAGATCGCTCACGACGTTGTGCACCAGTTCATGGAGTACATCCGCATGAACGACACCTACCGCAACTCCGTGCCCACGACCTCGGTTCTGACCATTACCTCCAACGTCGTGTACGGTAAGAAGACCGGTTCCACGCCTGACGGCCGCAAGGCTGGCCAGCCGTTCGCCCCGGGTGCTAACCCCATGCACAAGCGCGATAGCCACGGCGCCATCGCTTCGCTGTCTTCGGTTTCCAAGCTCCCGTTCCGCGATGCTCAGGACGGCATCTCCAACACCTTCTCCATCATCCCGGGTGCGCTCGGCAAGGAGGACCAGGTGTTCTTTGGCGATATCGACCTTGATCAGCTGGGCGAGTAACTATTGTTAGTGCTATACTAACAATAACGATTACTGATTAGCGCGCCGGTTTCGGCCGGCGCCTATCGATCGAAGGAGACACATTATGAAGGTTTCTGAAGTTTCCGAGACTCAGGCCGATAACCTGGTCCACATGCTCGACGCTTACGCCGAGAAGGGTGGCCATCACCTGAATATCAACGTCTTCAACCGTGAGACGTTGCTCGATGCTCAGGCTCACCCCGAGAAGTACCCGCAGCTGACCATCCGCGTTTCCGGCTATGCCGTGAACTTCCACACGCTCACCAAGGAGCAGCAGGACGAGGTCATTTCGCGTACCTTCCACGACAAGTTCTAAAGGGGTTTAACTCCCGCAGGATCGCCGGGCCGCTTTGGGTTACTTTCCAAAACGTCCTCGGACATGCAAAGGGCTCCGCTGCGCGCTTCGCGCGGCGGAGCCCTTTGCGTCCTGCGGAAATGTTTTGGAAAGTAACCCAAAGCGGCCCGGCGGGGGTCCTGTGTAGTCACCCTTTAGGCGGAACTCTTCTAATTATTTGGATGAGCCGTCTACTTACTTGTTCTGTTACCGTCTTCCCGCTGTTGTTGGGGTATGCTTTGTTCGTATGTAAACGTTTGACATGTTGATGGGGGAGGGTGCTATGGCTCGCGAGGGCACTCGTTCTAAGGATTCTGCTAAGCCTGGCATCAAGGAAGTTGCAGCGGTGGCGGGGGTTTCGCCTACTACGGTATCTCGCGTGCTTAATAATCGCGGTTATATTAGCCAAGAGACCCGCGATAAGGTTCACGCCGCGATGGAGCGCATCAACTATACGCCCAACGATATCGCCCGTGCCATGCTCAACGGCCGTCTGAATCTTATCGGCATGATCGTTCCCTTTGTGAGCAGCCCGTTCCATGCTCAGGTTGTGCAGGCGGTCGAGCGCACGTTGGCGGAAAACGGCTTTAAGATGCTGCTGTGCAACAGCGCCAATCGACCCGATCTTGAGCGTTCCTATATTGACATGCTCCGCCGCAATATGGTCGACGGCGTCATCGTCAACTCCCTCAATATCGGTGCCGAGGCATATGCCGAGATGGGCTTGAGCCTGGTTGGCATCGACTGCGATCTTGGCGAGGGCTCTGTCCAGATTGCAAGTGACAGCTATGGCATCGGCGAGCTCGCCACGCGCCGTCTGATTGATGACGGCTGCAGGCGTATCCTGTGCCTGCGCAGCAATAGCCGCATGCGCATGCCTGCCAATAAGCGTACCGATGCCTACCTCGATGTTGTTGAGCAGGCCGGTTTGTCCGCGCTTGTCCGTGAGGTTGAGTTCGTTAAGCCCGACGACGAAAAGGGCGCGGTCGTTGCGAAGATCCTCGATGAGAACCCCGATATTGACGGCATCTTTGCGGGAGACGATACGATGGCGGCCATCTGTCTCAACGTGATGAAGCAGCGTGGCTTGAGCGCTCCAGACGATATTAAGGTCGTGGGCGCGGATGGTGCCCGCCGAACTATGACGTTTATGCCTGACTTAACAACCGTACGTCAAGATATCGATCGCATCGGAGAGCTCGCGGCGCAATCCATCATCGCTCTTATTAACGGCGATAATCCCGAATCGAATATCAAGCTCCCCGTTGAACTCATTGAGGGCAAAACCGCGTAGTTCATCCCGTGCCAAAAGAGTCCCTCAAACGCCTCTGATGACCGTTCGCCGGCATATGTCAACCGTTTGCCGACGACTGGAACTGCGAAAAGACGTATTGGTGTGAAAACGTTTGACATATGAAAACGATTGACATATCTTGCCATTGTACCGAGTTAGTATGTCGTGGAAAGGAAGTCTCGGATGCACAAGGTGTATTACCAGCCTGAGGGAATTTGGGTAGGCGACATCATGCCGTACGGCGAGGACGGCACGTTCTATCTCTATCATCAGCGTGACACGCGTAACCCCGAACCTTTCGGAGAGCCGTTTGGCTGGGCACTCGCTACGACCAAGGATTTCGTCAACTACAAGGACTTTGGCGAGAGCCTTGAGCGCGGCGGCGACGAGGAAGTCGACCAGTACATTTATGCCGGCACGGTGTTTAAGGTGGGCGACAAGTACCATGCGCTCTACACTGGTTGCAATCGCGATAAGGTCCGCGCACGTTTGATGAAGCAGGTTCTTCTTCACGCAACGAGCGACGACGCCGTCAAGTGGGAGAAGAACATCGCCGAGACGCTGCTTCCGCCCCAGGAGGGTTACGATGACCGCAACTGGCGCGATCCCTTTGTGCTTTGGGATGAGGAGAACGAAGAGTACATGCTCATCCTCGGAACGCGTGTGGGCGAGGACAAGCGTCTGATGACCGGCCGCCTGGTCAAGTTCACCTCCAAGGATCTGACCAACTGGGAGTTCCAGGGCGACTGGTGGAACCCGGGCCTGTACACCATGTTTGAGATGCCTGATCTCTTTAAGATGGGCGACTGGTGGTACCTCGTCTTTTCCGAGTACAGCGACGGCAACAAGACCCGTTACCGCATGTCCAAGTCCATCAACGGTCCTTGGATTACCCCCGCTGACGACTCCTTCGACGGCCGCGCGTACTACGCCGCTCGCACCGCATTCGATGGCGAGCGTCGCGTTCTCTTTGGTTGGGTTCCTACGCGTGACGAGGGCGGCGACCCCAGCTCTTACCTATGGGGTGGCACCTTTATGCCCCTCGAGATCGTTCAGCGTGCCGACGGAACGCTCGGCACCAAGCTCCCCGACAGCATGCTTGGCGCCTTTGGCGAGGCTAAGGCAGTCGAGACCTTTGAGCTTTCCTGCGAGTCGGGCAAGGTCGAGCAGGTGCTCGCCGCGGATGCCGGCTCCACCTACTTGCTCGATACCGACATTGAGCTCGGCGGTAACGCTGCCGGCTTCTCGGTCAAGTTCGCCGAGGACGCCGAGACCGGTCTTGCCTATGAGTTCCGCGCCAACCTGCGCGAGGGCAAGCTCGAGTTCACGCCGGCTCCCCAGTACCCGTGGTTCCAGGTCAACAACATGGGCCTCGAGCGTCCGTTGTTCTTTAAGGGCGAGGGCACTCACCATGTGCGTCTGGTCGTCGACGACGACATCGCGACCATCTTTGTCGATGATGTTGCGCTCAACGCTCGCTTCTGCAACAAGCAGGGCCAGGGTGTGGCGCTTACCGTCACCGACGGTGCGCTCAGGTGCGCAAACGCAACGATCGCGTCTCTGTAGCGGCAACGAACCGTTTTATGATTTAGAAAAGGAATGGAGAGGAACATGGACTACAAGGCAGTGTCCCAGCAAGTCGTCGACAACGTCGGCGGACTGGAGAACATCGAGGGCGCCACGCATTGCGTGACCCGTCTGCGTCTGGTGCTCAAGGATACGAGCAAATACAACAAGGCCGAGCTCGAGAACATCGATGGCGTCAAGGGCGTGCTGTACAACAGCGGCCAGCTCATGATCATCTTCGGTACCGGTACCGTCAACAAGGTTTACGATGAGTTTATGGCTTTGACGGGCGTTAAGGAGATCAGCGCTTCCGAGGTCAAGGGCGCCGAGGCGGACAAGAAGGGCAAGTTCTTCTCGGTCCTCAAGGTATTCTCGGACATCTTTATCCCCATCATTCCCGCCTTCGTCGGCGCTGCTATCATCATCGGCCTTAAGTCGCTGATCGTTGCCAACGGCCTCTTTGGCATGGAGGGCAGCCTCGCCGATCACAGCGAGTTCCTCAAGAACCTCGCAAGCTTCTTTGCCATTATCGCCACCACGTTCGACTACCTGCCTGTCCTGGTTATGTACAGCGCGGTCAAGCGTTTTGGCGGTAACCCGATCCTGGGCATCCTCGTCGGTATCGTCATGGTTCACCCGAGTCTTATGAACCGTAACACGTTCGTTATGGACCCGACGGGTGCTGAGTACTGGAACTTCGGTCCGCTCTCCATTCCCATGGTTGCTTTCCAGGGCGGCGTGTTCCCCGCAATCCTGACCGCCTGGTTTATGGCCAAGGTCGAAAAGATTGCCCAGAAGTACATCCCCGAGGTCGTTTCGTTCGTCTTTGTCCCGACCGTTACCCTGATTCTTGCTAACGTCGCCCTGTTCACCGTGTTCGGCCCGCTCGGCAACCTAATCGGCGATGTCCTCGCCGGCGTAATCGATATCCTGTACAACAGGATGGGCGTCTTTGGTGCCTTTGTCTTCGCCGCGTTCCTGCAGCCGCTTGTCGTTACCGGTACGCATCAGTTCATTCAGGGTATCGAGGCAAACCTTGTTGCCACGACTGGCTTCAACTACATCCAGGCCATCTGGTCGGTTTCCATCATCGCCCAGGGCGGTGGCGCCATCGGCATGTACCTCATTCACAAGAAGCACTCCAAAGAGCGCAACATCTGCATGTCGTCCTTTATTCCGACGCTGGTCGGTATCTCCGAGCCCGCTATCTTCGCTGCAAACATGCGCTATTCGATCATTCCGTTCATCTGCGCATGCATCGGTGCAGGCTGCGGCGGTGCCTTCGTGAAGTTCTTTGAGGTGCGCGCTATCGGTCAGGGTCTGACCGGTGTGCTTGGCCTGCTCATCGTTACGCCCGAGACTCTCGTGTGGTATGTGGCTGGCAATCTCATCGCCTTTATCGTGCCGATCGTCTTGATCTTTGCCTACAACAAGGCAAAGGGCGTTCCGACCACCGATGAAGAGGGCGCTGGCGCTGGCTTCGATGTAAGCTTCTAGTTGAGCCGTTCAGCGTAATGTGCGGATAAGTCCATTTGAGGAAGGGCGTTCGGCTCGTGCGAGTCGGGCGTCCTTCCCCATAGACGAGAAAGTCAACGGCGATGTTTAATCAAAAAAATAAGGTGACACGCGCGGACTATGAGCAGTGGCGTGCCGGACAGGATGAGACGGCGGGTCGCATCGCGTCCGACCCCGATAGGCTCCTGTTCCATGTGGAGCCTGAGCTTGGCTGGCTCAACGACCCCAACGGTTTGGTTCAGATTGGTGATACGTATCACATCTATCATCAATACGATCCGTTCGATGCTGCGCATGGCGGTCCAGTGCTTTGGAACCATCTGACGACAAAGGATTTTGTGACGTACGAGAATCACGGCCCCGCGCTGTTCCCCGATTCCGATTTGGATTCGAGCGGAGCGTATTCTGGTTCTGCCTTTGTACGTGATGGCAAGATTCACTACTTCTATACCGGCAACGTCAAGCATTTTGATCGCGATGATTACGACTACGTGTTGACGGGTCGTGAGCAAAACCAGATTCATATGGTTGCCGAGAATCCCGACGAATTGGGCGAGAAGCGCATAGCTGTTGGACCGGTCGATTACCCCGACGATATCGGTACGCACGTGCGCGACCCCAAGATCCTTGAGCACGATGGTATCTACTACATGGTTCTGGGCGCTCGTACGAAAGACGACCGCGGCTGCGTGCTTGTCTATACCTCGCGCGATCTAGAGGACTGGAACTATGCGACGCGTATTGAGCTGGGCGAGAAGTTTGGCTTTATGTGGGAGTGCCCCGATCTGTTTGAGCTCGATGGTGAGCTTGTTCTCGTTTGCTGTCCGCAGGGTGTGCCTGCCGATGGTTGGCGTTACCGCAATCCGCATCAGTGCGTGTGGTTCCCCATCGAGGCCGATTGGGAGGCGCCGAGCTTTAAAATCGTCAGGCAGGGCATGCCCCCGATGGTCGATGCCGGTTTTGATTTCTATGCTCCGCAGTCCTTTGAGGATGCTGCAGGCCGGCGTTTGATGATCGGATGGTCGGGTTGCCCCGATGCGACGGCGGAAAACCCGACGGTGGCGCGCGGGTGGCAGTGCGCGTTGACGGTGCCGCGAGAGCTGAGCATGCGCGATGGTAAACTCTGCCAGCAGCCGGCGCACGAGATTGAGAGGATGCGCGGCGACTGCGTTCGCGCGACAGGCGGTGAAACCGTTGAGGAGCCGGGCCGCCTGTTTGATCTTGTGGTTTCCTGTGAGGGCGCCAAGATGGTCGAGCTCGAAATCCGCAAGGGTGTCTTTGTGCGCTATGCAGACGGGATGCTTACCCTCGACATGGGTGACGAAGGCTATGGGCGCGACCAGAGGTCGATCGAGCTCAGCGAGCTTCGCGACCTGCGCGTGCTTTCGGACACTACGATGGTCGAGATTTTTGGCAACGGCGGCGAGGCGGCACTTACGAGCCGTACCTATTCGCCGGCGGTTTCGGCGATGGGGTTGCATGCCGAGGGTGCGGCGTCGATGGATTTCTACCGTCTCGCGCATTAACCGTGCGTGGAACACGATTGGACTTGCTGGGCGGAATGTGTCGCAGTTGCCGCAGCGAACTACCGTTTATCGCGTATAGCTACCGTTTGCGGAGTAAGTAACACCTATTAATAAACCGTGTAAAATCTCAGGTAAGCACGGAGTTTTCCAGGGAGACGCTGTCCTTTGTTGTGTGCAAGGGGCGGCGTCTCTTTGGCGCTTTGCGGCCGTTGTGCAACAGTGCGGCGGCGCGTGCCATGTATTGAAAAGCCAATGTCGAGATGGGTCGTGATAAGAATGGGCAAGTACGTAATCGTGGTTGAGTCTGGGTCGGATGTGACGCCGGAGCTCTGCGAGCGCTACGGCATCGTGCGCGTGCCCATGCATGTCACAATTGGTGACGAGACCGTTGAGGACGGCTCCATCGATCCGCTCGAGATTTACTCGCGCTGCAACGAGTTTGGCGTAATGCCCAAGACCAGTGGCTGTGCGCCGGCAGATTTTGCGCACGTATATGACCGTATCCATGCCGAGCAGCCCGATGCGACCATTCTGCATCTTGCGTACTCCGAGGCCACGACCTGCTCACATCAGTCCTCCAAGATTGCGGCTAAGGGCCGCGACTACGTATTCTCCATGGATACGCGTTTTGTCTCGGTGGGCCAGTCGCTCGTTGCCGTCGAGACCGCCAAATACATCGAGGCTCACCCCGATGCCACCGTTGACGAAATTTTCGCCTTCACCAATTCGGTGATGGATCGCGTGCTGTTGGGCTTTGTTCCTACCGACCTAGCCTTCCTTAAGGCGGGCGGTCGTCTGTCCAACGTGGCATTCCTTGGCGCCCACCTGCTCAAGATTAAGCCCTGCATTGAGGTGACGGGCGGCAAGTTCGTGGCGACCAAGAAGTTCCGCGGCTCTATGCTCAAGTGCGCCCGTGCCTTTATTGACCACATGGTTGCGAAGGGCGAGATTGACTACTCGCACATTGGCCTGGCGTATTCGGTAGGCCTTTCCGAGGAGCTGCGTGACGACATGGAAGTCTATGCGCACGACCTGGGCTTTAAGGATATTACCTGGACTCAGGTCGGCGGCGTGATCTCGAGCCATTGCGGCCCGACCGCCTTTGGCGCGGTGCTCACACTCAAGGCGTAACGCCTGGCGTCTATCGATTTCTATTGCCTCGGCGGCGGGCGGGTTGCGACAACCTTCCCGCCGCTTTTGCATGGGGCCAAATAGGACAATCCAATTGACCGCTAAACCGTTTCGCCATCAAGCATATAGGCTAGAATGACTCTGGCATTTATGTAGCTAAAACCAATGAGAGGCAAGGTAGCGGGAATGGCTGAGATGACGCTCGAGGGTGTGGACGCTCGTCCTGAGGACTCCGCGTTTGCCCTGGGCCGCGTGCATTCGATTGAGACGATGGGAACGGTCGATGGACCCGGCATCCGCTTTGTGGTGTTTGTTCAGGGCTGCCCCATGCGCTGTGCGTATTGCCACAACCCCGATACCTGGTCGGTTAACGGCGGCACCATGGTGACCGTCGAGCACCTGATGGACGAGTTCCAGAGCAACCATGAGTTTTACCGCAGCGGTGGTATTACGGTGTCCGGCGGCGAGCCGCTCTTGCAGCCCGCGTTTTTAGCCGACCTGTTCCGCGCCATGCACAATAACCCCGATGGTCGCGTGCATACTTGCTTGGATAGCTGCGGCTATGCGTTCGATCCCGCGCATCCCGAGAAGTTCGATGCCGTACTCAACGAGACCGATATGGTGCTGCTCGACATTAAACACGCCGATCCCGTCGAGCATAAAAAGCTGACCGGTTGCGATCCCGCACGCATCCTGGCGTTTGGTGATGAGCTTGCCCGTCGCAAGATTAAGGTCGTTATCCGCCACGTGGTGGTGCCCGGCATTACCGATACGGTTGAGGAGTGCGAGGCACTCGGTCGTCTGATTGCCCCGTGGCATAACGTGGTGGGCCTGGAAATGCTGCCATATCACACGATGGGCGTCGTCAAGTATGAGCAGCTGGGGATTCCCTATAAGCTCGAGGGCGTTCCACAGATGGATACCGCGCGCATGCCCGAGCTGCGCAACGCCGTCATGATGGGCATGAAAAAGCGCCGCGCGGAACTCAAAAACGCTATCGGCTAGCGAGCCATTTTCATGCACTCATTGGGGACAGACTTAAATGAGTGCCCCTGGGCACCAAGTTGATTGCCAAAGAGCCCCGTCAAGTTGCGGTGGAATAGTTCTTGTTTTTTGGCTTATGCCGCCCAAACAGGAACTATTCCACCGCAACTGCGTTTTGGGCGGAGATGCGCAACAGAATCGTGCCATTTGGATAAATACGCTTGTGGTTTCTTTAAAGACACCTTAAACGCCGCTGAATATCTTTGGAAAGAAATGCCTGCTCGGTATTATGCTGCTCGTATATGAACGGTAGCAGTCAGGAGACCACGTGCGAAACAACGCATCGCGGGACGAGTATGTGCCGCAGCATAGCAGCAGATATGAGACGAAGGGCACGTCTTCGCGTGGCCTTGCTGACGCTCGCATCCGCGTGACGAAGATTACCGCCATTGGGATGCTGACGTTGGCGGTTATTATCCTCGGAATTACCGCCAAAACCTACGCGTCGGAGCGAATGGCACACTCAGATGCGTCAACGGTACAGACGCAAAACAAAAAGGTCTCTGAATCTAAAGCCACCGCAAGCCAAACCCTGTCGACGGCGAGTCTCAAGACGAGGCTTTCGAAGGCGGACTTTAACGATATTCCCTCAGGCGATACCGTGCAGACCTTCTCACTGGTTGATAACCAGATCCCCGTCCTGGAGGATGAGGACCTCGCCGCGCTCCAAGATGCCCTGAGTCAGGCGCAGGAGCTGGGCGATGTGGGCGTAGTGTTCTACGACCTATCGAGCGGCAAGGGCGTGACGTATAACGCGGACGCCGAGGTGTACGGTGCGAGTAGCTACAAGGCGCTTTATGCCGTTGTACATCTGCGAATCTCTGGTCGAGACGGGCCAGGTCTCACTCGATGATTCCCTTGGCACCTATGGCGGCTACAACATGGGCTGGCAGACGGTGCGCGACCTGATTGAGGCCGCGGTCGTTAATTCGGACAACGATTCGTTTATCGCGTTGCGTGCGGCGTTTGACCGTGTCGGTTACGAGGATTGGATTGTCGGTCTTGGCGTCGATTACGATACCGCACTCGATCCGATGAGTGATTTCCCAACCTATTGCCCGCGCACCTCGGCCAAGTTGTGGTGCGAGATGAGCGAGTATCTGAGCCATGATACCGAGACGTCACAATGGCTGTCGGGCCTTCTGGCCTCTACGGCCCGATCGTTTATTCGTGACGGCATTGCGGACGACCAAGCCTTGGTGCGCAACAAGGCAGGCTGGATTAGCGAGGATGGTTGCTATTCGACATGCGATGCGGGCCTTATCGACATCGATGGCCGTACCTATGTCATGAGCATCATGACATCGATGCCGTGGAGCGACCGCTCGAGCGAGGTCACGGCTGCGATTGCAAAGGCTCTGTTTGATACGCGAGCTGCGCTGGCTTAGCGTGTTCGTTTGACGAGGTCAAACAAAATGCTGGTACCATACCGTGGTTGAGAATTTCGTATAGGTTTGGGGAATGGCATGGCTACCATCGCGATTATCGGTGCACTCGAAAAAGAGATCATGCAGATTAAGGAAGAGCTGAGCGACGTCTGCGAGGCACAGGAGGCGGGCTTGACCGTTGTGAGCGGTGAGTTTGACGGACTGACGCTTGTCGCCACAACGGCGGGTATGGGTACGGTAAACGCTGCCGCCGCAACACAGCACCTCATTAGCAAGTATGCTCCACAGGCAGTTGTGCTTTCGGGTATCGCGGGCGGTTTGAACCCCAAGCTCCATATCGACGACGTGGTCATCGGCAAACGCCTGCGCTATCTGGATACCGATACCGCGCTTATCGCCGAGTCTGCACCGGGGCTCGAGGAGTTTGGCTCGACGCCTGCGCTGGTCGATATTGCTGCCGATGTGCTTTCTGAGCGTGGCTTTGTCAACGCTTCGACAAATGCAGCCGCCTCGAACGAGGGCGCAAAGCAGTTCCTGGTCGGCACGATTGCCACGGGCAACCGTTTTGTGACGGGCGCTGCCATGCGCAACGACGCTATCGAGGCGACGCATGCCGATTGTGTCGGCATGGAGGGCGCGGCGATTGCCCATGTAGCAACTAAAAATGGTGTCGATTGCCTGGTGCTGCGCGCTATCAGCGATAATTGTGATGAAGCGTACGATGCGATTTGCGACCGCGAGTTCGACCTGTTCGAGTATGCCCGTACCGCGAGTGGCATTACGCTCGATATCGTTCGCCGTATCGCTGCTATCTATTAGCGCGCTCTTTTGTAAGAACCTACGACCAAGGAGTGTCCATGGCCGATTCCATTAACTACCAGCTTGCCAAGTTCGTCGCCAGCTATGGCAAGGTTTCGCAGATTCCCGAGTCCACCTGCCCCGAGGTGAGCTTTGTCGGCCGCTCCAACGTGGGCAAGTCGTCGATCATGAACAAGCTTTTTGGCCGCAAGAACCTGGTGAAGGTTTCGAGCACACCGGGCAAGACGAGCAACATCAACTTCTTCGAGGCCGACGACGTGCACTTCGTTGACCTGCCGGGCTATGGTTTCGCCCGTCGTTCCAAGGCCGAGCGTGACCGCTGGGCAGAACTTATCGGCGACTTCTTCGACTCCGAGCGCAGCTTTAACCTGGTTGTGTCGCTGGTGGACATTCGCCATGACCCGAGCAAGCTCGATCATGACATGATCGACTACCTGCAGGGCAACGAGTTCAACTTTATCGTCTGCCTCACCAAGGCCGACAAACTCAGCCGCACCCAGCAGGCCCGCCAGGCAGCAGCCATCAAAAAGCAGCTCAACGTTCCGGCCGAGAACGTAATCATTACAAGCTCCCAGACTGGCACCGGCATCGACGAACTCAAGCGCCGCATCGCCGAAGCCTGCCTCTAGTCAGGGTTAAACCGTCAAAAGCCCCCGTTCATATCACCCCAGTGATAGTTATTGGTAAACTGTCACTGGGGTGATATTTTTTAGGAGGTCGATATGGAGCTTTGGCACGGGTCGGAGGTTGTTGTCGAGCATCCATCGTTGGATAAATGCAGGCAATTCAATGACTATGGGCGCGGGTTTTATTGCACACCGCATGAGGAAATGGCAATGGAGTGGGCATGTCGGACCGAGTCTGATGGCATTGCCAATCGATATGAGCTTGATTTAGATGGCCTTGCGATTTTGGATTTGGAATCAGGTGAGTTCTCGATTCTCAACTGGCTTGCAATTCTGGCGAATAACAGAGAGTTTAATGTTTCAACGCCAGTAGCACGCGAGGGGCTTCGTTATCTGCTGGATAACTGCCTGATTGATATTTCTCCCTATGACGTTATTCGAGGCTATCGTGCAGACGATTCCTATTTCTCGTTTGCAAGACAGTTTGTCAACGGCATGATTTCGCTCAGGCAATTGCAGCGCATTATGTTTTTGGGGGATTTGGGCATTCAATATGCGCTTATGAGTGAGCGTGCGTTCTCGGCGATTAAGTTTCGCGATTGGAAGCAGGCCTCGGGAGCTGAGTTTTATCCCAAACGATTTGAGCGAGAACAGAACGCTCGACGAAAGTACCTGGATACTGTAAACGGATTTGACTCTGATGGTGTCGACATTAGGGATTTGATGGCAGGGAGGGTTGATTTAAATGATCCAAGAGTTAACGGATCGTGGGCCGAGTAGGACATACCCCGTCTACTACCTTGAGGATGCAATGAACAACCTCGGCGACTGCTTTGACTATGCCGTTAACGATTATGGGGCAGAAGGATCGGAAGTTGCTGAACTCTTTTGCCTGAGCGGCGTAGCCCGCGAGTTCGAATGCGGCAACGCATGGGTAGTGTCGGGAAAATCGGGCGTTGAGCTGTTCGCGCTTATCGCCGAAAGGTCGGGCTATCAATCAAGGCCGATGCCAAATCGAACCTACCGATTCGAAAAGACACCGGAATATTGGACAGGCTGGATATTGGCATACCTTCAGTGGCGCCTAGGAGAGTCTTTCGAAGATTTGCTGCATGTCGTTCCATTCGATGTGCTACGCAGCCTGTACTACCCCTGGCACGAAGCCTCGGAGGAACGCGTGGCTCGTCTCGTCTGCGATATGGCGAAGAAAGCGTCCAGGCAAACCAAACTTGCGTTAGCAAGAAAGAGGCTCAAGAAAACCCAACAAGACCTGGCATACGAATCGGGTGTGTCACTCCGCTCAATCCAAATGTACGAGCAGCGCCAGAGAAACATCAATGAAGCTTCGGTTACAAGCGTAAGAGCCATAGCAAAAACCCTCCACTGCAACATCGAGGACCTCCTAGAACCAGTCTTCGAATACAAAGAAACCAGCGCCGCCTAAACCAAGCACACAGCCGATGCCCGCCTCTAGGAAGTGCTCCAGCCTAGCAAGAGCCCCTACCAATAAAAAGCCAAACTATCAGCCCGGCGCCTTTCCAGAGCGTAGGTCCCTGTAGCCGCTGCCGGCGAAGTTAACATAGGGGAGGCCAGGGGGCTTTGCCCCCAAATCTTTCCGCAGGACGGCAGGACCCCCG
>CABUUE010000007.1 GCA_902494685.1 uncultured Collinsella sp. | reverse complement strand
TGTAGCTCAGTTGGTTAGAGCGTCCGGCTGATAACCGGGAGGTCACAAGTTCGAATCTTGTCAGGTCCACCACTTTCTTTCGCAATAAACACCCCAGCGAGAGCCGAGTCGCCGCTGGGGTGTTTATTACTGTCTCCGTGGGGGTTTAGCTCAGCTGGGAGAGCGCGGGCTTTGCAAGCCTGAGGTCAGGGGTTCGATCCCCCTAACCTCCACCATGATGGACCTGTAGCTCAGTTGGTTAGAGCGTCCGGCTGATAACCGGGAGGTCACAAGTTCGAATCTTGTCAGGTCCACCATCAAAACCGTGAAGAGCCTCGGGGCAATTGCCTCGAGGCTTTTTTCTTACCTACTGCAAGTAGTCAAAAAGGTCCCGTCCCAAATTAACTACTTTGATTTTGTGTGCTGTGCGGAAGTTTGGGTAGTATAGCTATTCAATGCGGCGGGCCGCCGCGTGTTAACCGCTACGTACCGGAGGTGTTCCATGGTTCGTGTCGACATAGAGACTATCGTCATGGCCGCCGGTCCCGTGCCATCGCTTATCGTGCTTCGCGAGCGCTGCAGCAAGTCGGATTCCCCCGCGCCGCTGCGCTCCCTCTCCATCCAGACTGGCTCGTTTGAGGCTGCGGCAATCAGCCGCGGCATCGACAGCGGCCGCGCCGATCGCCCGATCACGCACGACCTGCTGCTCGACACCGTCGACGCCCTAGGTGCCAAGCTCGAGCGCGTCGAAATCGTCCGCGCCGAGCCGCCCGTGTTTTACGCGACGGTTGTCGTGTTGGCCGATGGCAACGAGCATAGGATCGATGCACGTCCGAGTGACGCCATCGCCCTCGCCGTACGCAGCAATGCCCCCATGTTCGTTGAAGACGACATCATGAATCGCTTGGGCACCGTCTCACCGCACGCCGAGGAAGTCGACGACGAGCAAGAGTTCGAAAAGTTCGATGAGTTCGTCCAAACGCTCTCGCCCGATGATTTTTAAATGCCCGGCAAACACGCGACGGAGTGCGCGCTCATGAGCGCCGGAGTTTCTGCCGAGGCGGCTGCGATCGCCCGCGAGGCCCAGATGCGCTCGGAGGCTTCTGAGGCGGCACGCATTGCCTATGTGACGCAGGCCCGCACGCTTCGTGAACGCCGCGGCTCGTTTATCAAGATGGTTGTCATCTCCGCCCTTGTCGCGGCAATCTGCTCGCGCCTTCGTGGTACAGTTGGTGCGCTTGGGTTTTCGATCTCTACGGGCCTGGTGATTTGGGGCGTGGTCGATGCGGTCATGCTGACCAGCCAGATCAAGGTGCTCGACAAGCGCGCGGCGGACATGATGCGCGCCCGCGATGCCGCCGCTAAGATCGCCGCCGAGGCGCAAGAACTGTAACGACGCCAGACTCGATGGGAAGGTCTAAAGATGGCACAGGATATGCAGGACGCCGGTAACGTCTCCGCCGAGCTCGACGCCATGGTGTGCGATCTGATCGGCGCGTTCTTGGATGACCTTGCCGCCGGTGAAAACCCCGGCGTAGTCGTGGCAATTGAGGACGCCGCTTCCAACCGTTATCTGGCGGCGCTCGATGAGGATGGCGAAGAGGCGTGCCTCGAGGCGGCCACCAACTTTATCTCCGAGCACAAGATGGGTCTTAAGGACGAGGGCCTGGGCCGTATCGCCCGCTATGCCATCGGCTATACCGGCTGCGTCGAGATTGACGGCGGCTACCATGACGCTCTGCTCGTGAGTTTTTTTGAGACGACGCTCGAGAGCGGTTTTTCGGCATATGTGCTGTATGAGGGCATGGGCGCCGGCGATGGTTTTATGTGGAGCGACCCTGAACCTGCAGGTGAGGAAACCCCTCTCATCTAAAATCGCTAAAATAAACGAGTTTTCGGTAAAAGGCTCAATATTCCCGCCGAGCGTTGTATCGCTGGGCGGGTCGCATAAGCGTGCCGTTTGTATATGGATAGAAGATAGGGGAACTACATGCGCGTAGACAATCTGAGGAACATCGCCATCATCGCTCACGTCGACCACGGCAAGACGACGATGGTCGACAAGCTCCTGCGTGCCACGGACGCCTTCCGTGCCAACCAGCAGGTCGAGGACCGCGTCCTGGATTCTAACGACCAGGAGCGCGAGCGCGGCATTACGATTCTCGCCAAGAACATCTCTATCGAGTACAAGGACGTTAAGATCAACGTCATCGATACCCCGGGCCACGCCGACTTTGGCGGCGAGGTCGAGCGCGTGCTGCGTATGGCCGACGGCGCCCTGCTGCTGGTCGACGCTTTTGAGGGCCCCATGCCCCAGACCCGCTTCGTGCTGCGTCACGCCATCGACACCGGCCTCAAGATCATGATCGTCATCAACAAGATCGACCGTCCGGGCGCCAGCCCCGAGAAGGCCTACAACGACTGCCTGGACCTCATGGCCGACCTGGGCGCCACCGACGACCAGCTTGAGTTCGCCATGGAGCACGTGGTCTACGCCAGCGCCATGAATGGCTTTGCCCGCCTTGACCCCAACGACGGCAATATGGATATGTATCCGCTGCTCGATATGATCATCGACGACATGCCCGCGCCCGAGGTCGACGAGAACGCTCCGCTGGCCATGCAGTGCGTGACCATCGACCACTCAAACTTCGTTGGCCGTATCGGCATCGGCCGCGTGTACTCCGGCGCCATCCACCAGGGCGACCAGATCCTGGTTGTCAAGAACGACGGCTCCAGCGCCACCGCTACCGTCAAACAGCTCTTTACCTTCGACTACCTGGGCCGCACCGAGTGCCAGGAAGTCGGCGCCGGCGACATCGCCGCCGTTGTGGGCATCGACCGCACCGATATCGGCGATGTCTACACCGATCCCGAGAACCCCGTTGAGCTCGAGCCCATCGAGATCGACCCGCCGACCCTGTCCATCGTCTTTGAGGCTTCGACCTCTCCGCTCGTCGGTCGCGATGGCGACATCGTGGGCGCCCGTCAGCTCAAGGAGCGCCTGTTCAACGAGGCTGAGAACAACGTGACCATGAAGATTGAGGAGCTCGATGACAAGAGTGGCGTCGAGGTCTCGGGCCGCGGCATTCTGCACCTGTCCGTTCTGATGGAGTCCATGCGCCGCGAGGGCTTTGAGTTCCAGGTCGGTCGTCCCCGCGTTCTGTTTAAGAAGGACGAGAACGGCAACAAGATGGAGCCCGTCGAGCAGGCCGTCGTCGAGTGCCCGGACGAGTACTCGGGCAAGGTCGTTGAGGTCTTTGGCACCTCCGGCGGCATCATGACGAGCATGGATACCTCGGGCATCGTGACGCACCTCGAGTTTAAGATCCCGACCCGCGGCATCATGGGTCTTAAGAACCGCATCATGAACGTCACTCACGGTGAGGGCGTGTTCTACCACACCTTCTTGGAGTATGGTCCCTACGCCGGCGAGATCGGCAATCGTCAGAACGGTGCCATGATCTCCATGACCACCGAGAAGGCCGTCGCCTATGCCTTGGGCACGCTGCAGGAGCGCGGTCAGCTGTTTGTTGAGCCGGGCACCGAGTGCTATGAGGGCATGATCGTGGGCGAGCGCAGCAAGGCCGGCGACATGGTCGTCAACATCGCGCGTACCAAGAACCTGGGCAACCAGCGTTCCTCGACCTCCGATATCTCCGTCCAGCTGGTGCCGCCCCGCACCTTCTCGCTCGAGGAGGCGCTGGAGTACATCGCCGACGACGAGCTGGTCGAGATTACTCCCAAGAACATCCGCCTGCGCAAGCGTCTGCTCAACGCCACTGACCGCAAGAAAGCAGCTGTCCGCGCCGGCCAGGTCAACAAATAAGCGCCGGGCTTTATAGCTGCCAATAAGAAAGGGCGTCGACCGCAATGGTCGGCGCCCTTTTTGGTGCAAGGGGATTGAGCTGGTCTGCACCGCCACAAGGGTGCCTGGCCCCTTTGTGGCGGTTGGCGGCTAAGCGGTGGGGAGTCCCGGTGTGTTGGCTGCCTGCTGCGGCTTGAGGTGGGCGTTGCGCCAGATGATTTGGATGATGTAGCCGAGCATAAAGACAAAGGCTACGCCGCTGATGAAGTCGCCTACGAGGGGGATTGCCGTAAGCGCGCCCGCGGCGATGCCGCCCACGGCCGCCATGGCGTAACGGTTCTGGCTGTGTCCGACCATGCGGGCGATTGCGCACCCCGCAAAGGCACTCGACACCAATGCGATGCCGATAACGCCGCACAAGAGGGTTCCGGCAAGCGACAGGCCAGCGATAGAGATAATCAGCAGTAGGACGGCGGGGACGACAGCAATCGTACCCAGAAGACCGCTCACCCACAGGGGCGTGGGGCGCTGGTGGAGCATGCCAGCGGCGCTGGCGGTTGCACGCGGAAAGACGAGCTCGAGCAGCAGGGCGACAAAGCAGGTCGAGAGCGCCGCGGCGACGATGCCGCCGATGATGTCATTGGCGGTCGTTGTCGCGTTCTCGTTCTCGGTACGGTCGATCTTCAGTGCGCCTACCTCGGCTCCCGCGGCGCGCTCGGGGTCCTCGGAAACGTGCGCGTTTACGGTGCCGGTAATGCGGGCATTCTTGCCCAAGACGAGCTTATCGGCCCAAACCTCGACATCGCCCTCGACGGTGCCGTCGATGGTCACCGTATCGCCTGCAAGTGCTGCCGACTTGGTGGAGCCTCGCAGGGCAACCGTCTCGCCCATCGCGTAAAAACAGTTGGCGGTGCTACCGGTGTTGAGCACGACATGCTGACCGGCTACCGTCACGCTGCCATCGATTGCGGTTTTGGAGACATCGATGGTGCGCGCCGCCAGGCGAACGGCTCCGCCTATGGTGCAGTCGCGAATCGAGAGGGTATCGCCCGCGGCGATAATATCGCGGCCGATGGAAGCGCCGTCTAGGTTAAGGCTTTGGCCGGCCCAGTACAGGTCGCCTTCTACGCCAGACGGATTTGAGTCAACTTCGGTTGCGAGCACGTTGCCCGCGGTGTCTGTGCCGGCGAATGACGTCGCGGGAAGCGCGGTCAGCGCAAGTGCAATCAGTGCGAATAGAAGGGCGATGCGGGCCTGCGCTTTATGGCTCCGGGACGACGGTTCTAGGTTGCAAGGCATAGTGAATCCTTCGTTAGATACTCGACATGTACCTAACAGGGTACCCAACGCGCGGGCGCTCTAAAAGAACCTCTCGGTTGCATTTCGGGGACGAGCCCGCGCCACCTACTTTTTGCGATGCAAAAAACGTGCGATGTCTTCCTCGGTGGGGCTTTTGATATCAAAGCGCAGCGAGAGCCAGCGCAGACCCATGGTCACCGCGACGCATACGACCAGCGCGGCGACATTGCTCATGATGCCGCTCATAACGAGACACACATAGCTTGTCGATCCGGCGATGGCGGCGATGGCGTAGAAATTGGTGCGCTGGAAAATGCCCGGAACCACGCCCATAAAGCCGTCGCGCAACATGCCGCCACCCACCGCGGTGAAAAAGCCCATCATGATGCATACGGCCGGCGCAAAGCCATAAACCAGTGCTTTGTCCGCTCCGGTGGCGGCGTAGATGCCGACCGAGATGATGTCGAGCAATGGGATGAGTTTCTCGGGTTTATCGACGATTGCCGGGAAGATGTAGATGATGGCTGCCGTGGCGATGGAGAGCGGCAGCGCCATCGGTTGGTTGAGGATGTAGACGTTGCCCACCTGCAGCGTCATATCGCGCAAAAGACCGCCGCCCAGTCCACAGACCACGGCGAGCGCGACCGCGCCCACCAGGTCGAGCTTGTGCTCGCGCGCAACCAACACACCCGAGATCGATGCAGCGACAACGGCGAACATCTCGAGCCAAAATGGGATAGCGACCATGGCATCCGAGGCATGTGAGGTAACGGTTATAGCGGCGACGACGGGCAAGATGGGGTCCTTTGAGTTACGGGTTTGGACAATGCCCGTACATAGTACATGTTCGGCGCCGATTGCGACCCTATTGCTCGGCAAACGGTCGGGACTGGGTGCGGTCATAGGTTTCAAGTATGTACATCAGCCTCCAAAGATGTCGAAAAATATCGTTTTTGGAGGGTGATGTACATGTTTGGGGATCTGGGTTGATGCTGAACGCGATGGGGACGTGGCTGAATAGGAGGGATGTCTAAATTTTGAGCGGCGCTCAAAATTTATCCGGTCGGCTTACGCCGACCACGCTGCGCTAAAAACGCGCCACTGGTGCGTTTTCTTTACGCTTTGCGCCCTGGCGGGTTCGAACCCCTCCTTCTTCGCCGTATTTGCTTGTTAGGGACTCAAAACAAAAAAGCTCCCATTCCTGGGAGCTTTCTCAACCAAAATGGCGGAGGAGGAGGGATTCGAACCCTCGTGACCTTATACAGGCCAAACGGTTTTCGAGACCGCCGCATTCAACCACTCTGCCACCCCTCCGCGTGGGGTAAAAACAAAGCAGGCACTAAGGCCTGCTTTGGAATTAACTGGCGGAGAGTCAGGGATTTGAACCCTGGAGACGCTTTTGACGCCTACACGATTTCCAATCGTGCTCCTTCGGCCACTCGGACAACTCTCCGTTAAATGCGAAAGTCAGTATACACGAGGAATCGAAAAGTGCAAACAGAAAACTTGGCATTTTTTAAAGCGCTCGCTCCGCACCCGTATCCGGCATGTGCCAGATGAGTACTAAAAAAGCATCCTGACCAGCCAGATCCCGCTCGATGATCTGTTCAAAATAGGTATTCATGAATGACGCGGCAGCGAATTTAAAAATTTTGAGGCAATCGATCGAACCGGTGGTATGCATTTCGTGACCACAACCCTGCAATCGGCGACCTGCGGTTTGACTCAGGTTGTCCTCGCCGCAGCGTATCTTGCTATCGAATTCGTCAAGCTCTTGGTCAGCATTTGGTTGGAATACGCGAGAAGTGCCGTGTAAGCATGGGTATATGTGGAGGTCATGAGGTTGTAGCTGCATATTCTTGCGGCCTGGGAGGTTGAAAGATATTATTACCAAGTCTTTTCCTGCTTCAGGCGCACCTTCACGACCTGAAGCCACATTTGCCCAGAGGAGGTGACAATATGAAGGCTTATGAACTGCTGTTCTTTGTTGACCCGTCGCTCGACCCCGAGACTCGTCTCGCTGTTATGAAGCGTATCGATACCACGATCGCTGAGGGCGCTGGCAAGGTCGACTCCGTTGACGAGTGGGGCAAGCGCAAGCTCGCCTACGAGATCAACGACCTCACCGATGGTGACTACACCCTCATCAACTTCCACGCAGATCCTACCCAGATCGCCGAGCTTGATCGCGTCCTGCGCATCACCGACGCTGTGGTCCGCCACATGATCGTCCGTCGCGACGACCAGGAGTAAGACTGTCGTTTTGGACTGGGCTTGTGCCCCAAGAGGAAGTAGTGAGTTATGAGCATCAATCGAGTGAACATCACCGGTAACCTCACGCGTGATCCCGAGCTGCGCGCCACCGCCGGCGGAACCCAGGTTCTGTCCTTTGGCGTCGCCGTGAACGATCGTCGCCGCAACCCGCAGACTGGCGAGTGGGAGGACTATCCCAACTTTGTCGACTGCACTATGTTCGGCACGCGCGCCGAGGCCGTGAGCCGTTTCCTGGCAAAGGGAAACAAGGTCGCGATCGAGGGCAAGCTGCGCTACAGCTCTTGGGAGCGCGACGGCCAGCGCCGGAGCAAGCTTGAGGTCATCGTCGATGAGATCGAGTTTATGAGCTCCCGTGGTGGCCAGGGTGGCTACGATCAGGGCGGTTACGCCCCCGCAGCCCCCGCGCCCGCAGCACGTCCTGCCGCACCGGTGGCTACGCCGCCCGCGGTCGACGTCTACGATGAGGACATCCCGTTCTAAGGGTTGTTCACCTATTTTTGAGCGAGAGGCGGCTTCGGCTCGCCGAAGTTGCCAAATGAAAGGTATTTTGACATGGCTAATGATTATTCTGCACGTCAGCCGCGTCGTAAGTACTGCCAGTTCTGCAAGGAGAACACTGAGTTCATCGACTATAAGGACACTCAGCTTCTCCGTAAGTACATGACCGACCGTGGCAAGATCAAGCCCCGTCGCGTCACTGGCGCTTGCACGCAGCATCAGCATGACATCGCCAACGCCATCAAGCGCGCCCGCGAGATGGCTCTCCTGCCGTACACCGTCCCCGTGGTTTCCTCTCGTGGCAACCGCGACCGCGGCTAAGAAGGGAGACACATCATGAAGGTTATTCTTCTCGATGAGATCAAGGGCAAGGGCGGCGAGGGTGACGTCGTAGAGGTCGCTCAGGGTTACGCTGAGAACTTCCTGTTCCCCAAGAAGCTCGCTGTTGCCGCCACCAAGGGCAACCTCAAGCAGCTTGACGAGCGTCGCAACAACATCGCCAAGCGCGAGGCCGTCCGTCTGGCTACCGCCAACGAGACCAAGGCTGCCTTCGAGGGCAAGACGGTCACCGTTGACGTTAAGGTCGGCGACGAGGGCATCCTCTTTGGCTCCGTTACCGCCGCTATGATCGCTGACGCCATCAAGGCTCAGCTCGGTATGGACATCGACCGCAAGCGCGTCGAGCTCGGTAAGCCCATCAAGGTTGCCGGTGCCCACACCGTTGCCATCTCGCTGTACCGCGAGATCAAGGCCGAGGTTGTCGTTCTCGTCGGCGTTACCGCCGAGGAGCTCGCTGCCGAGGCTGAGGTCGAGGAGGCCGCTGAGGTCGCCGAGGCCGAGACCGCCGAGGTCGAGACTGAGGCTGCTGCCGAGTAGCATTTGCTGCAACGCAACAATCTTGTTCTAAGAAGGGCGCTCTGGGAAACCAGGGCGCCCTTTTGTTTTTTGCGCTGAGTGAGTGTCATGGTGAACGTTGCGTCGAAGTCCTATATGCAGGACCGTTCATCCGTTTGGTTCGGTGATGATTGGCGGCGCGCGGCGCGTTTTGGGACCGTGGCTGATACTATGGATGCTCGCAAGCGATATGAATGAGGATGCTCATGGCATATGACGATAGGGAGACCGGGCTGACGGTTGAGGACCGCGGCTCAAAGTTGGGTCTTCCCCAAAACCAAGATGCAGAGGCCAATGTACTGGCCGCTATGCTGCTATCGCCCGAGGTGGTCGAAGAGGCCCAGGTCGAGCTGCAGCCCGATGACTTCTACCGGCCCATTCATAAGACCATCTATACCGCGATGGTCGATATGTACAACAGCCGCATTCCTATCGACTCCATCTCGCTGATCGATTACCTGCGAAGTATCAACAAGCTCGATGCCGTGGGCGGCGAAGCGTACATTTTGGAGTTGATGGGCCAGACCCTGTCGCTCGTCAACTGGCAGCACCATGCCGCCATCGTTCGCCGCGATTCGATGCTGCGTGAGCTGATCGGCGCCACCAACGAGATTAACGCGCTGGCATATAACGCCCCCACCGACACCAAAGAGGTCGTGGAGCTAGCCGAGAGCAAGCTGCTCAAGGTCACGGCGCGCGAAGTCAAGTCGAGCTACAAGACGCTGACCGAGTTTATGGTCGAGGCCTATAACGAGGCTGAAGAAGTGTGCCAGGCCGGTGGCCAGGCTGCGGGCGTGCCCACGGGCTTCCCGTCGCTCGACCGCATGCTCATGGGTTTCCGTGAGGGTCAGCTCATCATTATCGGCGCCCGCCCTGCTGTAGGTAAGACGTCGTTCGCTCTGAACCTGGCACTTAACGCTGCCGCTGCTGGTTATACCGTCGGCTTCTTCTCGCTGGAGATGTCGGGCAAGGAAATTGCCCAGCGTCTGATTTGCGCCTACGCCATGATCTCGATCAGTGACTTCCGCATGGGCCGCATTAGCCCCGAGCAGTGGGCCAATATCAACGAGGCCACGCAGACCTTGTCCAAGCTCGATATTCTGATTGACGATACGCCCGGCACCACAGTGACCGAGATTCGCGCCAAGAGCCGCCGCATGCTCCATAACAAGGAGAAGGCCATCATCATCCTGGACTACTTGCAGCTGGTGAGCCCCCCGCCGGGACGTCGTTCCGAGAGCCGCACCGTCGAGGTCTCCGAGATGTCGCGTGGCCTGAAGATTATGGCCAAGGAGCTCAAGATTCCGCTGATCGCGCTGTCGCAGCTGTCGCGTCAGGTTGAATCCCGTACCGGCAAGCGCCCGCAGCTGTCCGACCTGCGTGAATCGGGCTCCATCGAGCAGGACGCCGATATCGTCATGTTCTTGGACCGATCCGCCGACGAGGCCGAGGCCTCGCGCGACGACCGACCCGACGAGGGCGTTACGCGTATCGTCGTGGCAAAGAACCGTTCGGGCCCGATCGGCGACGTCGACCTGATGTTCCTGCCGGCATCCACCAAGTTCTATGAGCTTGATGGGGCTCATACCGAGGAGTAGGACAGGCGCCCGTTGCACGGGTATACTGGGAATGTTTTGTGCTTCTGCGCGCTTGCGGTGCGCGGACAGTCCATGAATGTGAGGAGTAAACATGCCGTCAACCGTTTTGGTCGGTGCCCAGTGGGGCGATGAGGGCAAGGGTAAGATCTGCGACCTGGTCGCCGGCGACTTTGATGCCGTCGTGCGCTATTCGGGCGGCAACAACGCCGGCCACACCATCGTCGTCAACGGCAAGAAGTACGGCCTGCACCAGGTGCCCTCCGGCATCATGTATTCCGACCACGTGTCGGTGATCGGTAGCGGCTGCGTCGTCAACCCCAAGGTCGTCCTTGAGGAGATCGACATGTTCGAGGCCGACGGCATCACCACCAAGAATCTCAAGATCAGCGGCAACGCGCATGTCATCATGCCGTACCACATCGATCTGGATGGCGCCTTTGAGCAGAAGCTCGGCAAGAAGAACATCGGTACCACCAAGCGCGGCATCGGTCCGTGCTACCAGGACAAGATGGCCCGCATTGGCCTGCGTATGCAGGACATGCTGGATGAGGCGCTGTTCCGCGATAAGCTGGAGACCGCTCTTGCCCGCGTGAACCCCGAGCTGGAGCTCATCTACAACCTGCCCACCTACACCGTGGATCAGATTTGCGATGAGTACCTGCCCATGGCCGAGCGCCTGCGCCCCTACATCACCGAGACGAGCCTGCTGCTCAACAACATGATCGATGAGGGCAAGGATTTGCTGTTTGAGGGCGCCCAGGCTACGCTGCTCGACATCGATCACGGCACCTATCCGTACGTGACGTCTTCTAACTGCACCGCCGGCGGCGCCATTACCGGTTCCGGCGTCGGCATGAAGAACGTCGACCGCGTGCTGGGCGTCATGAAGGCCTATATCACCCGCGTCGGTTCGGGCCCCATGCCCACCGAGCTTTCCTATGAGTCCGAGGCCGGCCACACGCTGACCGAGGAGGGCTACGAGTACGGCGTGACCACCGGTCGCCGTCGTCGCTGCGGCTGGTTTGACGGCCCTATCGCCAACTATGCCTCGCGCGTCAACGGCCTCACCGACATCGCCGTGACCAAGCTCGACGTGCTTTCGGCCTTCGACACCATTAAGGTGTGCGTTGCCTATGACGTCGACGGCGAGCGCTACACGAGCGTGCCCGAACACCAGGTGCGCTTTGAGCATGCCAAGCCCATCTACGAGGAGCTCCCTGGCTGGAAGTGCGACATTACCGGCTGCCGCAGCTTTGATGAGCTGCCGCAGGAGGCTCAGGACTACGTGGCATTTATCGAGGATCTGGCACACACCCGCGTGACGTTCATCGGCGTCGGCGCCGGTCGCGAGCAGATCATCAACCGATTCTGGAAGTAATCGGCGTTATTTGGTTATTGCGATATACCCCTTTGCAGCCCAGATGGGCGGCCGAGGGGTATATTTGCTTGTAATGGGCCCGCGCGGAGCGGGCCGGTAATCCATAGAGGAGGCACCCTTGAAGGCGGACACTCAAACCATCGACATCCTGTTGTTGGGCAGCGGCGGCCGCGAGCATGCTCTGGCAGCCAAGCTCGCAGCATCACCGCGCGCCGGCAAGCTCTACATCGCGCCGGGTAACGGCGGCACCGCGAGCTGCGGCGAGAATGTGGTTCTCGACGATTGCGATCCTGCGGCCGTGGCGGCGTTTGCCCAGAGCCATGGATGCGGACTCGTGGTGATTGGCCCCGAGGCTCCGCTCGTGGCGGGCGTTGCCGACGCCGTCCGCGCGACGGGCATCCCGTGCTTTGGCCCGGGTGCCGAGGGCGCCCAGATGGAGGGCTCTAAGCTGTTCTCCAAGCAGCTCATGGAGCGCGCCGGTATCCCGACGGCAGCCTATGGTTCATTTACCGACGAGGCTTCGGCTCTTGCCTATGTGCGCGAGCAGGGCGCTCCGCTGGTCGTCAAGGCCGACGGCCTTGCCGCGGGCAAGGGCGTTATCGTGGCAACCGAGCTTTCGCAGGCCGAGGAGGCTGTGCGTGAGTGTTTTGGCGGCACCTTTGGCGATGCCGGCAACACGGTGGTCATCGAGGAGATGCTGACCGGCCCCGAGTGCTCGCTGCTGGCCTTTACCGACGGCAAGACCGTGCGTCCCATGGCCACCTCGCAGGATCACAAGCGTGCGCTCGAGGGCGACAAGGGCCCCAACACGGGCGGCATGGGCGTCTACAGCCCGGTGCCCATCGTGACCGACGAGGAGCACGCCACCATGGTGAAGGTCATGGGGCAGACCGTGGCCGAGCTTGCTGCCGAGGGCATCGACTACCGCGGCTGCCTGTATGGCGGCTTTATGCTCACCCCCGCCGGCCCCAAGGTGCTGGAGTTCAACGCCCGCTTTGGTGATCCCGAGACTCAGGTCGTGCTCCCGCGCCTTAAGAACGACCTGGTCGAGGTCATGCTGGCTTGCGCCAACTGCGAGCTCGATCAGATTGAGCTCGACTGGCGCGACGAGTGGGCCGTGGCCGTTGTCCTGACGAGCGCGGGCTACCCCGGCAGCTACGAGAAGGGCAAGGTCATTACCGGTATCGAGGATGCCGAGGCCATGGAGAACGTGACGGTGTACCACGCCGGCACCGCCGTGGTGGATGGCCAGCTTGTGACCAACGGCGGCCGTGTGCTTGCCGTGACTGCACTGGGCGATACGTTCGAGAACGCTCGCGACCTTGCCTACGAGGCCTGCGAGAAGATTGATTTTGAGGGCAAGACCCTGCGCCACGACATTGGCCTGCGTGCGCTGCGCGGCCGTGACGCCTGGGATGCCTAAAATCCGAGAGGAATGAGACGGATGGACGAAAAGAACGAAGAGCTCGTGGATGCGCAGATCGTCGAAGAGGACAGCCGCGTGTATGGGCACGCCGAGGGCGAGCCTGGTGGCGAGGTCGCTGACGAGCCGGCGCTGGTGCTGGGCGACGACGACCCGCACGATGCCGAGCTGCACGAGAAGATTCTTTCGGAGGAGTGCGCCTGGAAGGGCAAGATCCTCGACGTCCACCGTCTTGAGGTTGAGCTGCCCAACGGTCACCGCAGCGCCCGCGATATCGTTCGCCATCCGGGTGCGGCGGCCGTTGTGGCGCTGACCGAGAGCGGCAAGATCGTACTGGTGCGTCAGTACCGCACCGCCATCGACCGCGTGACGGTCGAGATTCCCGCCGGCAAGCTCGACCCGGGCGAGGACCCGCTCGATTGCGCTAAGCGTGAGCTGCACGAGGAGACGGGCTTTAGGGCTGGTCGCATTCGCTTTTTGACGTCGATTGTCACGTCCTGCGGCTTCTGTGACGAGATCATTCACATCTACCTGGCCACCAAGCTCGAGTTCGATGCACCCAACCCCGATGATGACGAGTTTGTCAACGTTGATCTGGTGCCGCTGCACGAGCTGATCGACGCCGTGCTCGACGGCAAGATCGAAGACGCCAAGACCGTTGTGGGCGCACTTGCCTGCGACAGCATTGCTCACCGTTTGGGCGGAGCGGAACTTTAACGAGCGGGGATGATCCCGCAGGTTTGTGTAAGTCAGCGAAAGTGCTCCATTTGAGACAAGGTGGCCTAAAAGAGGAGGGAAGCGTATGGATATACGCGACCGACGATTGAAGGCCAGATTGTCCAAATGGAGCACTTGCAGCGTCGAGACGAAACGCGGTTTGGTAAAACCGCGTAAGGTGACTATGTTTAAGAGGTTTCTTTCGTATTACAAGCCCCAGATGGGGCTTTTTGTTGCCGATACGGTTTGTGCCCTGGTGCTTGCCGCCATTGACCTGGCGTTCCCCATTATCCTGCGCAATCTGACCGGAGGGTTGTTTGCCCAGGGCCAGGCTGCCATTATGCAGGCGCTCGGTATGATTGCGGTGGGGCTGGTGCTGATGTATGCCATCCGCTGCGCCTGCCGCTACTTTGTGAGCTATTGGGGTCATGTGATGGGCGCGCGCATGGAGTCCAAAATGCGCGAGGACCTGTTCGATCAGTACGAACGGTTTAGCTTTGCGTACTTTGATCGCAACAGCTCGGGCGACATGATGAGCCGCGTGGTCAATGACCTGTTCGATATCTGCGAGGCGGCGCACCACGTGCCCGAATGGATCATTATCTGCGGTATCGAGATCATCGGCTCGTTTGTGATTCTGTTTACCATCGCGCCGGTGCTCGCACTCGCCATGGCTGTGGTGACGGTGGTGTTCGCGGTCATTATGTTTTGGCAGAATATGCGTATGCGCGAGGTCTTTAGCGATAACCGCAAAATGATTAGCGGCATCAACGCGCAACTGCAGGACTCGCTGGCGGGCATGCGTGTGGTCAAGAGCTTTGCCAATGAGCAGACCGAGCGCTCTAAGTTTCGTGCCTCGAACAATCGCTACCTTTCGTCCAAGGAGAACATGTATCACGCCATGGGCGTCTATACCGCGACGTATGGCCTGCTCTCGGGCGTGCTCTATGTGATCGTGGTGCTCCTCGGCGGTTGGCTCGTTGCCCAGGGTCAGCTGCAGGCGGTCGATATGGCAACCTTCGCGCTCTACATTTCGCTGTTCTGCACGCCGCTCGAGACGCTCGTTAATTCGGCCGAGACGTATCAGAAAGCCATCGCCGGCTTTAAGCGCATGGATGAGGTGCTCTCGACTGTCCCCGATATTCAGGATAAGCCGGGTGCTGCGGATCTGCAGGTGACGGCTGGTGCTGTGGAATACCGCGACGTGTGCTTTAGCTACGAGGATGTTGAATTGGGCGAGCGCGGCGCCGACGGACGCCCTGTTATCGACCACATGGACCTGTCCATCAAGCCCGGTCAGACCATCGCTTTGGTTGGTCCCTCGGGCGGCGGCAAATCGACGACTTGTTCGCTGTTGCCGCGCTTTTACGACGTTGCCGCCGGCTCCATTAGCATCGACGGCCAGGATGTGCGCGACGTGACGCAGCATAGTCTGCGCCGCGCCATCGGCCTGGTGCAGCAGGATGTCTATCTATTTGACGGTACGATTGGCGAGAACATCGCCTACGGCAAGCCTGGCGCCACGGCAGAAGAGATCGCCGAGGCCGCCCGCCGCGCCAATATTGATATCTTTATCGAATCGCTTCCGCAAGGCTACGACACCGTGGTGGGCGAGCGCGGCAGCCGTCTTTCGGGTGGTCAAAAGCAGCGCGTCGCCATCGCGCGCGTTTTTCTCAAGAATCCCAAGATCCTTATTTTGGATGAGGCGACGAGTGCCCTGGATAACGAGAGCGAGGAAGCGGTGCAGGAGTCGCTCGAAGAGCTGGCACGCGGCCGTACCACGATCATCATCGCCCACCGTCTCTCGACTATTAAGCATGCTGACGAGATTGCGACCGTTGAGCATGGTCGCGTTGTGGAACGTGGCACGCACGAGGAGCTTCTCGCCCGTGGCGGCACCTATGCCCGTTACTATCGAATGCAGTTCGAAGGTGCGCGTGCGCACGAGCTCGACTGATTGATATGACAGGAAGATCATGGCTGATAAGAACCCTTTGACTCCGGAAGAAGTGACGGAGTTATTCTCCGAAATCGATGCATCCGGCGTCTTGGATCCTACGCTCGCCAAAAAGCGCACCGAGCGCATGCGCGAGAAAGAGGCCGCCGTCAAGCGCGGCGACAAGGCGACGCTGGCGCGGCTGCGCAGCGAGGATCGCGCGAGCCAGGCAAAACATATCGACCCGCTGTCCGAGGACGACCCTTCTGGCTCGCAGGTGAGCCATACCATTACGAAGACTGCCATGGCCGTGGTTATTGGCATTTTGGTGCTGATTGTTGGCATGCAGATTGGCTACGGCGTGATGCGACGTCTGAATACCGCGAACCTTTCCGAAAGTGTTTCGGTGGATACCGTTTCGACCGCGCTCAAGGGTGGACTTGAATGGGGCAATGGCTTTACGCAGTTCCCGCTCGATTTTACCGTCGACGAGGCAGATGAGCGCACGGGCACGGTTGAGGTGACGGTGCTGGACACGTCTTCTGCCAATGAACTCGAGCTGCTGTCCAACGGTCAGATTCAGGCGGCGGCGCTCGCAACCAACGCCCTGCTCAACGACAAGATCGACCGTGTGGTGTATAACGTTCACGCCTATATCGACGAGGACAGCAGGATCCAGCATGATTCCTTCTTTGGCATGTTTCCTGCTCAGGGGCACCAAAGCGCCATCCTGACGTTCGTTTGGACCAAGAGCTCGTCCAACGCCACGAGTATCGACTGGAAGATGCGCATCGTAAGCATGGACGACACCATTGCCGAGCGCATTCAAAAACAGGTCAACTCGGTTTCATCGCTGATCGAGGACCCGGTGGTGAGCCAGACCAAGATCACGGAGGAGCAGGCCGAGCGCGATCTTGAGCATCGTCTGCACGGTCGAGAGATCTTCCGCGGCGGAAAGCCCGATCGCACGCCGTCCGAGCTGCTGGAGCAGGACAAGCAAAAGTAGTCCGCAGCCACATAGAACGATGCCATCCCGCGTGAGCCGCAAGCCCACGCGGGATGATTTTTCTGGGACGGGGATTAAAAAATCATTCTGTCATGTATGCAGTTGGCGACAAAGCCCTGCTCTCAGAATAATTTTTTAATCCCCGTCCCAGAAAAATCATTATGCACAGGAAGTCATAATTATCATTTTGTAAACAATTCTATGTAATTAATGCCATGGGCGATGCTTGCGGTTAGAATACCGCGAGGCCTAACTACACACCTTTAAGCCGGTCCTGTGAGACCGGGAAGGAGAACTATGGCGAACAACCATATTGCGGGCGCTGCCGCCCGCACCGTCGCGCCCAGCGAGCTGTGCCAGCGTATGCTGGCTAAAACCAGCAAGGGCACCTGCGGTCCCTGCATCCTGTATCTTGAGGATGGGACCATTTTTTATGGCCGTGCATGCGGTGCCGAGGGTACCGCAACCGGCGAGGTCTGCTTTAACACGTCGCTCGAGGGCTACTTTGAGGTCATGACCGACCCGAGCTATGCCGGCCAAATCGTAACCATGACCTATCCGCAGATCGGCAACTACGGCATTGACGAGACCGATGTCCAGTCGGCCTTCCCCGGCGATACCGCTCGCCCCGCGAGCGCTCCCGCCATGCGCGGCATGGTCGTCCACGACATGTGCGCCACGCCTTCTAACTGGCGCTCGACCGTCAGCGTGCCGGAGTACCTGCGTGCACACGGCATCGTCGCTATCGAGGGCGTCGACACCCGCGCTCTCGTGCGCCACCTGCGCGACAACGGTTCCAAGATGGGCATAATCTCGACGGAGATCTTTGACGTCGACGAGCTTGCCGAGCGCCTGTCCGCCGCGCCTACGCTGGTCGGCGAGAACCTGGTCAAGACCGTGAGCTGCCCTGAGCCCCATGCTTTTGCCGTGAGCGACCTGCCCGCTACGCATGACTTTGCGCTTGCCCCTACCGCTCCTGCCC